>NZ_JBWQOJ010000014.1:0-71936 GCF_056591795.1 Maritimimonas sp. 2210JD6-3
TAATGCACTAGGAATTTGTTTTCTTTTTAATGTAGGTTTACTTTTTACACTATGTCTTGTATTAGTTGTATTTTGATTATTACTTGAGCCACTAGAGTTAGTTGATGAATTGTTGTTTTGCGAATTGTTGGTAGATTGTCCATTATTTCCACCGTTCCCATCGTTAGTATTATTCCCATTGTTACTTGAGTTTGAAGAACTAGCACTCGATGAATTGTTACTTGAGTTTGAAGAACTAGCACTCGATGAATTGCTACTAGAGTTTGAATTTGTTGTTGAAGGCTTTGTATCTGGCGGAAAACCATAAGGTTTTAACAAATCTAAAAACGAGTTACCTTTCTTATATATTTCGTCTAGTGTTCGAGATGTTGTGTCTGGATTGTCAATTAAATAAGGAACAATTGCATTTATGTAAGATTCAAAAAGCTCTTTATTTTTGATAAATAATTCGCCAGAATTTTTGAAACTATAACCGCAATGTTTTCTTTCTCTAAAAAGACGTTCAAAGATAATCGTTTTACCACCTGTTTTTCCTCTTCCTTCTCTAACTAACTTTTTGAAGTCTTCGCCTTTTAATTCTACTGCTTTATGGTAAAAGGTAGCAGTTTTTATAAAATCTTTAGGTTTAGAATCTATTTCAGTTAATGAGTCAATAGAGTTTCCAGAAGAGAATAATCTGTAAATCTCAATTGCTTTTGCAATTCTACCCCATTTTTTAAACAAATTACTGTTATGTTCTAGTCTAATACGTGTCTCTAAATCAGTTAGTTCTTTGTATTCTAAAACAGGTAATTCTTTAATTTCAAATTTTGGATGGCTTAATTTATAGTAATTGGGATGCTGTAAAGCTTTGACTGCTGAACATCTTCTATTACCATCCTTTACAATATATTTGCCATTGTCTTTATAAACCCATAGAGGTCTGTCATCATAATATTCCTCAGCAGTTGTTATTGCTTCCGCAATTTCGTTGGCCGATTCAGTCCATAATAAATATTCTATAATTTCTTCTTCTTTATCACTACCATTATATAGTTCGGCAAACCTTGGATTTTCTTTGTCTAAAATGAGTTCGTCAAGTTTTACTCTTTTTGCTGTATATTTTTTACTCATAATTAGTTGGTATAGAAAAACAAAGATAAAAGTTTTAAATTGGTGATTGTTTACGGGTTTCCTCAAATTACCGCCAACTATAATATAAGTGTATTACACTTATATTCTATATGGTTTATGTTTTATATACAAGCTAAAAATAAGAAAATAAAACTATTCATCTACACACTCTATAGGTCTGTTATGTACTTGTAACTTTACATCTTTTGGTGATACATAAGGGATACCCAGTCCCATACCACGAAGAATAAATAATAAACCAATAATCACAACAAAAACAGGAATAGCCTTGGTGATTTTTTTACGCAAGTCTATTGAAAAAATATTTTTAGAATAGACTGCCATGGTCATAATGGGTAAGGTTCCTAAACCAAACAGAAACATATACAAAGCGCCCAAATAAAACTCAGTAGTAGCAACAGCACCCACCAAAGCCATATAAACCATACCACAAGGTAAAAAGCCATTAAAAAACCCTATGCTAAAAATAGCTTTATTAGATTTTTGTTTCAAGTAAAAACCTAGTTTAGACTTAACTTGGCCGATTAAACGATATAAAGGTTTAGAGAAGTTGTATCTATTAAAAATCTTCACCGGAATCAAAACAATAACTATCATTAAAACACCTAATAGAATAGATAAACGTTGCTGAAAACCAGATAAAAACAATCCTTTACCTAATAAACCAAATAAGAGGCCTATACTACTATAAGCTAGCAATCTGCCTAAATGATACAGCATCGTTTGATAGGCTCCTTTTTGTTTATTTACTCTATCTATGGGTACTACAAAAGCTATAGGACCACACATACCCACACAGTGAAAACTACTTAACAAACCTAATATGATAGCAGAAAGTAACATCTAATACACAAACTCTTTTTTATAGAGATATTCTTTATTATTTTCGTTCCAACTAATTTTAATGTCCCAACGACCGCCTACCAACTTATTATCAGGTATGAGTAATGTAGTACGTTTAGATAAAACAAATGGGATGTTTATATCTAAACTTTGGTTAGACGGTCTATAGAGGGACACATTTCCCTTGATAGTTTCTGTTTTATAATTTGAAGGGAAACTAATTTCTATTCCTTTTTGAATTTTATTAAACTTTATTTCAATACCTAGTTTCTTGGTATTCTTATATTTATCAATATCATTTTGATAATTAAGTTCATCTTGATAATATTCTTCAGAGACTAAATCGTAATCATATTTTTTATTAGTACTCATCGTGATTACAAAATAGAGTATAAAACCTATAAATAAGATAAATGCGATAACAATACCTGTTCCCCAATTTATTTTCATGGTCTAATATTTTTTTGGTCCTAGAAAATTAGTTGATGTAGTCTCCACCAATTCTCCGTTTGAATAGACCCCTATTTTAATTTTCTCTTTACTCTTTTTTAATGATGCTCTTGGTATTTCGATAAATAAAGTACCTTCAGACAAGTCTTGCTTTGGCACCGATAATTGTTTTTCACCTACTAATTTTATAATACCGTCGTGTGAAATTAATTTTATTGCCACGTCATTAATTTCATCTGTAGTTTTATTAATTAATTTGTAAGTATATACATTACTAATTACATTGTTCTCTTTAGTAGTGTATAGTTGGCCTGGTAATCGTAAAACTGTTGCCTCAACTACATTACGCATAAAAAGCATGGCTATTAACACACCTACTAAAATTGTAAGTACAGCGGTATAGCTTTTAATACGTAAATTAAACTGTGGCTTCTCTTTCTTAGCAATATTATCTTCTGAAGCAAAGCGAATCAACCCTTTAGGAAGATCTACTTTTTCCATCATAAAATCACAGGCATCGATACAAGCTGTACAGTTTACACATTCTAGTTGCGTTCCATTTCGAATATCTATACCTGTAGGACATACATCTACACATTGATGACAATCTATACAGTCACCTTTACCTGATGCTGGCCGGTCTTCATTCTTTTTAAACTTAGTTCTTCCCGATTCTTTCTCACCACGTTTATAATCGTAGGCTACTACAATCGATTTCGTATCTAAAAGTACACTCTGTAATCTTCCATAAGGGCAAGCAATGATACAAACCTGTTCTCTAAACCATGAAAACACAAAGTAAAATACCAGTGTAAAAATGAGGATAGCCATCAATCCGCTAACATGATGTAAAGGATTATCGGTTATAATTTCAAAGAGTGCATCACTACCTATAATATATGCTAGAAACACATTCGCAATTAAAAAGGAAATGATAAAGAAAATTGTATGCTTTAAAACGCGTTTCTTTATTTTTTCGGGATTCCAAGCTTGCTTTTTTAATCGTATTTGTGCTCCTCTATCACCATCAATCGCATATTCTATTTTTCTAAAAAGCATTTCTAAAAAAATAGTCTGAGGGCATACCCACCCACAAAACACCCTACCAAACACTACTGTAAATAATGTAATAAACACCACACCAATAATCATAGAAATAACTAATAGGTGGAAATCTTGAGGCCAAAATGGAAATCCGAAAATATTAAATCGTCGTTCTATAACATTGAACAACAAAAACTGATTGCCATTAATCTTTACAAAGGGTGCAGCAAATAGAAAAATTAATAAAAACCAACTTACATAAGTACGGTATTTATAAAATCTACCACTTGGCTTTTTAGGAAATATCCATGATCGTTTACCACTTTCATCGATAGTACCTATAGAATCTCTAAAGCTATCTTTTGTTTGCTCACCCATTATTACAAACTTTTGCTATCTACTCGAGCGCAGTCGAGAGACTTTGGTTTTAACAAGATCTCGACTGCGCTCGACCTGACAAAATAATTTATTACTCTTTCCAGAGTTCGCCTTCTTTCTCTTTTGGTTTTTCTGGTGTTGTACCTTGTAAACTCAATACAAAACTGGTGACTTGTTGTATTTTTTCAGCACTTAAAGCATTCTTCCAAGCAATCATACCTTTTCCATCGCGACCGCCTTCTGCTATTGTTTTATAAATATTTTCGGCTCCACCACCCAAAATCCAATATTCATCAGTAAGATTTGGTCCAATACCACCTCCTCCATCATATACATGGCATGCTGCGCAGTTCGTTCTAAAAATTTTCTTTCCTGCCGCTATAATGTCTGCCCCACTCATGCTACTTTTATCTAATACAACAGGATTTGCACGTTTGTAATTCTCTACTTCTATTTTTGCCAATCGCATCTCTTCTTCGAAACTTTCTTTATTCGTATCACCTCCTAAAATATGATAGTAGCCTAAATACAACACAGCAAATACCATAGAAATGTAGAAAGAATATAACCACCATGGCGGTAATGAATTATCTAATTCTTTAATACCATCATAGTCATGATCTAATAAAATATCCTTTTCTTGGGTTATAGGTTTCGAACCCCACATACTTTTTAAAAACCCTTTAAACCCTTCAGATTCTGTTGCCTTTTCCGATTCAGCAGTTAACTCACTATCAGATTTACCTAATTTATTGGTAGCATTGCGTACAGCTTCTATACCTATAAGCGCAAATAACACACTCACTAAAAACAAAGCTACAGAAGGGTTCGAAATAAACGCTGGCTCAGAACCTGTTTTATAAAAGTATTCTGTAATTATGAAAATAATAAAGAATACTACAAGTACACGTAAAAAGGTTAAGGTTGATTTATTTTTCATAATTCAGTGGTATTATCGTTCTCTAAAGGTAGGTTACTCACTTTTTTTATATAATCTTTTCGCGCTGTAAATACCCACCAAAATAGAACGGTAAAAAAAACAAAGAATATTAACAGTGAGATCATTGGGTATATGGCAACACCTTCCATGCTTTCCATATGATGTTTTACAAACTTTAACATAACTAGTTATTTTGAGCAGTTTGCTCTGGTTTTACTTTAATATCTGTACCTAAACGTTGTAAATATGCTATTAACGCTACTATTTCACGCTCATTCATTGGTGTAAACTCAAGCCCACTAGCAGAGGCCTCTTTTTTTGAAGCTTCATAACTCTCTTCAAATGCTGGGTCTTGATATAAGCTTTTTTCAATGCCCAATGCTTGCTCTTTTATATGTGCTCGGGCATTGTTAATATCTTCTTGTGTATAGGGAACACCAAGTTTAACCATTACTTCCATTTTTTTCTCAATTTGAGAAATGTCTAATTTGTTTTTACTTAACCATTGATACGGAGGCATAATCGAACCCGGTGAAGTACTCTGAGGGTCGTTCATATGATTTAAATGCCAACTATCGGAATACTTACCTCCTTCTCTAGCCAAATCGGGTCCTGTACGTTTTGAACCCCATAAAAAAGGATGATCATATACAAATTCACCAGCTTTTGAGTATTCACCATAACGTTCTACTTCTGATCTAAAAGGACGAATCATTTGCGAATGGCAACCAACACAACCTTCTCGTATATAAATATCTCTACCTTCTAATTCTAAAGGTGTATAAGGCTTTACACTTGTAATAGTTGGAATATTCGATTTCACCATAATTGTTGGTACAATTTGAACAATACCACCAATAAGTATGGCAACAGTTGCCAACAAAGTTAGTTGTACAGGTTTTCTTTCTAAAGCATGATGCCATGTTTCACCAGCTAAGCGTCCTTTTTTAATTTTTATTAATGCTGGAGCTTCAGCAAATTCATCCTCAACCTTACTACCCGATTTTATTGTTTTAACTACATTGTATAACATAATTAAAGCACCAACAATATACATGGTACCACCAATGGCACGCATCCAATACATGGGCATAATCTGTGTAACTGTCTCTAAGAAGTTACCATAAACCAATGTACCATCTTGATTAAATTGCTTCCACATAGATGCTTGTACAAAACCAGCAACATACAAAGGTAGAGCGTACAAAATAATACCTAATGTACTTATCCAAAAATGTGTATTTGCTAATTTTGTAGAATATAATTTGGTTTTAAACATTCTTGGTATTAACCAGTAAATCATACCAAAGGTTAAGAAACCGTTCCATGCTAAGGCACCTACATGTACATGCGCAATAATCCAATCTGAAAAGTGCGCAATGGCATTAACACTTTTTAATGACAGCAAAGGTCCTTCAAACGTGGCCATACCATACCCAGTAATGGCAACAACCATAAATTTAAGTACAGGATCAACTCTAACTTTATCCCAAGCTCCACGTAGGGTTAAGAGTCCATTAATCATACCTCCCCAAGAAGGCATTAATAGCATGATAGAAAACACTACACCCAAATTTTGTGCCCAATCTGGTAAAGCTGTGTATAATAAGTGGTGAGGCCCTGCCCAGATATAAATAAAGATTAACGACCAGAAATGTACAATAGACAGTCGGTAAGAATAAATAGGTCTATTGGCAGCTTTGGGTATAAAGTAATACATTAAACCTAAAAACGGTGTCGTTAAAAAGAATGCAACCGCGTTATGACCATACCACCATTGTACCAAGGCATCTTGAACTCCTGCATAAACGGAATAACTTTTTAATGCGTTTACTGGTAATTCTAAACTGTTAAAAATATGAAGTACAGCAACGGTAACAAAAGTTCCTAAATAGAACCAGATTGCCACATATAAATGACGCTCTCTACGTTTTAAAATAGTACCAATCATATTAATGCCAAAAATCACCCATACTATTGCAATAGCAATATCTATAGGCCATTCGAGTTCGGCATATTCTTTACTTGTAGTATAGCCTAAAGGCAATGTTATGGCTGCTGCAACAATTATGAGTTGCCATCCCCAGAAGTTCAGTTTGCTTAATAGGTCACTATACATTCTAGCTTTTAGTAGGCGCTGTAATGAATAATAAACACCTGCGTAAATAGCATTACCTACAAAGGCAAAAATTACGGCATTGGTATGTAATGGACGTAAACGACCAAAACTTAGCCATGAAATACCACTTGTGAGGTTTGGAAACAGAAACATAAAGGCCAGTAAAAGACCAATTAACATTCCTACCAATCCCCAAACAATGGTAGCATACAAGAAGTTTTTTACAATCTTGTTGTCATAATAAAATTGTTGCATTTCCATAAATTATGAATTATCTAAAGGTTTTGAAGTTTCTTTTTTAGTTGATTTATTCTCGAAAAGCATTCGTATAGAAGGTGTTATAGCATCGTCGTATTGCCCATTACGCACAGCAAAAACAAACGCTGCTAAAAAAATAATTGCTATAATTATACTTACTGTAATTAATACATAAATTACACCCATACCTACCCGATTCTTTTACAAAATTAAATGAGCATTAGCTCAAAAAACATGATAAATGTCATGTTTTGCTTTTTTTACTATACGCCATAAAATTTGTAGCTATGGTTACAAAAATTACGATTGTTATTGAGCTTAAAGGCATTAAAATGGCAGCAATAATTGGCGATAAAAGACCATTTATAGCAAAATACATGCCTATAACATTATATAGTAATGAAATTACAAAACTTATTTTAATAATTCGCAAAGTACTCTTAGATAGTTTTAACAATTTATCAATAGTTGAAAATCTAGAAGCTTCTACGATACCATCAGAAGCGGGTGAAAATACATTAATATCTTCCGCGATGACCAAACCAACATTACTTTGCCTTAGAGCTCCTGCATCATTCAACCCGTCACCAATCATTAAAACGTTAGAACCTTTATCTTGCAATGCTTTAATATAATTGAGTTTATTTTGTGGTTTTTGGTTGAAAAATAAGCCGGTTTTTGCTGGTAACAGATGATGAAGTCGCTCTTTCTCTCCATCATTATCACCAGATAGTATTCCTAATGAATAATTTTTATCTAATTGTTTGAATAGGTAAGCTATATCTTCTCTATATAAGTTTTCAAAAATGAATTTTCCTTTTATCTCATCGTCAATGCTAACGTAAACATTCGTTTGTAGATCTGAAACATCAGTTGTATTTACAAAACTTGCAGACCCTATTTTAACATACTTTTGATTTACTATACCTTGTAAACCTTTACCCACTTGTTCTTTAAAAGATATTACTTCACTAAGACTAATTTCTTTTTCACTATTATAGATAGCTCTACTTAAGGGATGATTAGAATTTCTCAAAACACTAAAAATCGCTTGTTTTTCTTTAAAAGAAAGAGGATTTCCTTGATAAACAACATTTGATTTATTAGTCGTTATTGTACCTGTTTTGTCAAAAATAATAGTGTTTATATGGGATAGATTTTCAATAACATCGGTGTTTTTTAAATATATTTTTTGTTTGCCCAAAATACGAAGCATATTTCCTAAGGCAAATGGAGCAGATAGTGCCAAAGCACATGGGCATGCAACAATAAGTACAGCGGTCACTACATTGGCCACCATCGTAACATCTTTAAAATACCAATAAACACCTGCCAAAAAAGCAATCACTAAAACAGTTATCGTAAATTGTTTACTAATAGAATCTGTGAGATTCTTTATGTTACTTGTTTTTTCCTTATTAAAAATATCATTACTCCATAATTGTGTTAAATAACTTTGAGAAATAGAATGCAAGACCTCCATTTCAACAGCACCTGAAAGTTGCTTTCCTCCAGCAAATATTTTATCACCAGAGTGTTTGGCTATAGGTAATGATTCACCTGTTACAAAACTATAATCAATTTCTGCGCTTTTAGAAATAAGAATGCCATCAACAGGAATTAGTTCATTATTTCTAATCAATAACCTGTCTCCTTTTTTTACTTTATAAATGGAAACATTTATTTCAGATTTGTCATTATTTATTTTTGTAACGGCTACTGGAAAGTACGATTTATAATCACGCTCGAATGATAAGAAACTATACGTTTGCTGTTGAAATATTTTTCCAAGTAATAGAAAAAAAACGAACCCTGCCAAGCTGTCAAAATATCCTTGCCCCACATTAAAGAGTATTTCATAAGAACTTCTTAAAAACAATACAGAAATACCTAGCGCAATAGGCACATCAATATTTAAAATTTTATGTCTTATTCCTTTATATGCTGAAATAAAATAATCGCTTGCCGCATAAAAAACCACAGAGATAGAAGTTACAAAGATAATTGCTCTGAATAAGGGCTTGTATTTTTCTAACCAATACCCATCAGATTGAAAATATTCAGGGAAAGAAAGTAACATAATATTGCCAAAGGCAAATCCAGCTACAGCCAGCTTATAGATTAAAGATCTATCTATTTTTCTTTTGTTAACGGAATTGCTTTCTAAACTTATGCTTGGCTCATAGCCAATTGAGCTTAACAACTCTACTACTTGTCTTAGTGTAGTGATCGTATGATTAAATGCTATTCGTACTTCTTTTTTTGGAAAATTAACAATGGAAGAACTTACAGCACCATTTAGTTTGTTTAAATGTTCTAATACCCAAATACAAGAGCTGCAATGTATATGCGGAATGTAAAATGTAACGATGCTAGTGTTATTATTTTTAAAATCATAAAGGTTTTCAATAATGCTCTCAGTATCTAAGTAGTTGTATTTTCCATTAATCTGTTCTGGTATCTTACCAGGAGATTTCTCAAGATCATAATAGCTACCGAGTTCGTTTTCATTGAGAATTTGATATACAGTTTTACATCCGTTACAACAAAAATCCTTTTCGTTATATCGTATAATGGTATTATTACAGTCATCACCACAGTGATAACAATTAGTTACAGACATACATTACTCAATTACCTAAAACAAAAGTGTAGAATAAACTATTTCTAAAATATGACATTTATCATATATATTGAATATATTTGAATACATTTCTTTTTATAGGCATGAGCAAGTGTGAACAATGTATCGTCCGTCATTTTAATTCATTGAAGGCATTAACCAAAGATGAATTGATGCGAGTTTCTAACTGTAAAACTTCAAAGTTTGTTGCAAAGGGTGAAGTAATTTTTAAAGAAGGTGAGAAACTAAATGGTGTATTCTGCGTTCGTGATGGTGTCTGTAAAGTTTCAAAGCTCAGTGAAAACGGAAAAGATCAAATTATTAAGTTGCTAAAAAAAGGCGATATAATAGGGCAGCGTTCATTAATTAATGATGAAGTGACCAATCTAAGTGCAGTAGCTGTAAAAGATATGGAGTTATGTTTTATTCCTAAAAGTGAAATTGTAAATGACCTTCAAAATAATCCTAAATTTTCTATGGAGATGATGCGTGATATGGCGCAAAGCATCAAAGATACAGATGAGATGGTAATTGATTTTGCCCAAAAATCTGTAAAACAACGCCTTGCAAATAGTTTGTTGTTTTTAAAGGAAACTTTTGGAGAAGACGCGGATGGCAACTTAGATATTGTATTAACCCGTGAAGAAATGGCCAGCGTTATTGGAACAGCAACGGAGTCTGCAATACGATTACTTTCTGAATTTAAGAAGAAGGGAGTTATAACTCTAATTGGAAAAAAATTGAAGGTTACCAACGAAAAGGAATTAGAAAAAATAGCTGCAGGTTTTTAATTTTTTATTGTGCCTTATATCGCTCAATAATTTGATCTACATTATTAATCGTTTTTTTAGTCCAATCTAAACGCAATACCTGTTTTTCTTCCTCTGTTAGTTGCCAGTTTATAGTAGAACTTCTTAATCTTGAAGTAACATCATTTAAAATAATAGCGGTTGCTACAGAAATATTTAGGCTTTCTGTAAAACCCACCATGGGTATTTTTAAAAATCCATCTGCTTGATTCATAATATCTTCAGAAACACCTTCTTTTTCTACCCCCATTACAAAAGCTGTTTTTTTAGAAATATCAAAATCTTCTAATAAGCAAGAATCATTATGAGGTGTGGTAGCAATGATCTGATATCCTTTTGAACGTACCGTATCTAAACATGCTTGCGTATTATACTGTAGTTTATTAAATTGATAAATATTAGTCCATTTCTGTGCTCCTTTCGCTACTTGATTTGACACATAGCTATGATATTTATTTTCGATAGCATACAAATCTTGCAATCCGAATACATCACAACTTCGCACTACGGCACTTGTATTATGTTTTTGATAAATATCTTCTAAAATCACTGTAAAATGACGTGTACGATACGTAAGTACCTGCTCGAAAGTAGCTTTTCTGTTTTCAGTAATAAAAGACTGTAAGTAGTCTAGTAATGTTAAATCAACCACAAATAATTATTTTGGTAAATATATAATAACTGTAAATTAGCTAAAGAAATATTAATTTAAAAATGTGATTCCCATTTTCACGGAAAATAAATATGAAAAAAATTGTTGTTCTTACTGGCGCAGGCATCAGTGCAGAAAGTGGTGTAAGTACTTTTCGTGATTCAGGCGGTCTCTGGGAAGGTCATGATGTTATGAAAGTAGCCTCTCCTCAAGGGTTTGCTTCAAACCCTGAGTTAGTGTTAGATTTCTACAATCAACGAAGAAGACAGTTATTAGAAGTCTCTCCTAATACTGCACATGTAGCCTTGGCTAGTTTAGAAAATCAATACGATATCACTATCATAACTCAAAATGTAGATGATCTACATGAGCGTGCTGGAAGTTCTGATGTTTTACACTTACATGGCGAATTATTAAAAGCGAGAAGTGTACAAAATGAACAGTTGGTTTTTAGATGGAAAAAAGATATAGTTCTTGGTGATTTAGCCGAAGACGGGTCACAAATGCGCCCACATATTGTATGGTTTGGCGAAGCAGTACCTATGTTAGAGCCAGCAATTCAAATCACAGAGCAAGCTGATATTTTCGTAATTATTGGCACTTCTATGCAAGTATATCCAGCGGCAAGCTTAGTGCATTATATAAAATCAAATACTCCAATTTATTTTATTGACCCAAAACCATCAGTTTCAGCAAGAGATTTTAATAGTTTAACCATTATCCCTGAAAAGGCAACTGTTGGGGTGGTACAATTGATCAATCAATATTTGAATGGATAAAGAACTCTTCACTAGTCTAATAGTTAAAGGAAAATATCGATGGGAGCATAGAGAATTGTTAGTTAATTCGGCTACAACACATCCTGAATTGATATTAGCTCTATTAGAAAACATGAAAAAGGTTGATGAAAAAGATTCTGCATATTCCGCTAGAATATTAGAATTGGCTGTAAAAAAGAATATTAGCGTTTTATTACCTTTTATAAATGAATTTTCTCAACTCTTAGGAATATTAAAATTCGATGGGTCAGTCAGGGCAAGTGCTAAACTCATTGAAATATGCTGTATTGAGTATTTTATAAAATACGATCCTGTCTTTAGGGAAAAACTTACTGATAATCAACTTGAACTTTTTACTGAAGCATGTTTTGATTGGATGATTACGGATAGAGCCATAGCTATTCAAGCACATGCTATGTATTCATTATATCTTTTAGGCCAAAAATTTGACTGGGTACACCCAGAATTAATTCAAATAATTGATAAAAATCTACCTAATGGTAGTACTGGTTATCAAAATCGAGGAAAAAAGGTAATCAAAGCGATACAATCTAATACCCTACTTAAGCTTTATTAGAAATCAATTGATATATACCTTCATATAATTTGCCGCCAGAAATAACACTTCCTTTTTCAATAAGATCAAATAATTCTTGGTTACGCTCTTTTGCATATTTCTTTTCACCTCTCATAAACTCAATGGAAGGATCATTAGTATTATCAAAAAACCATTGGTACTCTTTTTCATTAAAAAAATCAAAACTTTCTTTATTTACCTGAGCAACTATACGTAAGATTGATTTCTCTTCGCATTTAAATAAATTTACTGTTTGCTTAGAAAAATGTTCTAAGTATTTTGTCTTGGTTAATGCATCATCCCATACAACATCACTAAATAAGTTAAGTTCTTCTGCTGCCATTTTAGGATTCTCTTCTTTAATTTTCTTCCACTCATTTACATCGATTTGCTGAGTGGCTAAAAACTGAGCAAATTCTTTATGTAGTGCTTCAAACTGTTCTTTACTTAATTGTCTGTACTTCATATCTGATTCTAAAAAGTCTGCAAAAATAAAAAAACCGCTCTGTATTAGAACGGTTTTTCAAAACTTAACATTTGATATTATTCACAAATGTTTATTTTTTTGCTTCTGCAACGACATCAAAAGGCATTTCAACTATCACCTCTCTATGTAATCGAACTTTAGCATTATACTTTCCTAATCTCTTTACAAGACCACCAGCAACTGTAATATACTTTTTATCTAGCTCATGACCTGCTTTTGCGATTGCTTCTGCAACGTCTGCATTACTAACTGAACCAAATAATTTATCTCCAGCTCCTGTTTTAGCAGCTATTTTTATTTCTAAGGTTTTTAAAGCTTCTGCTACTTTATTTGCTTCAGCAATAATATTAGCCTCTCTATGAGCTCTTTGTTTTAAATTCTCAGCCAATACTTTCTTAGCAGAACTTGTTGCTAATACAGCATATCCCTGAGGAATTAAGAAATTACGACCATAACCATTCTTAACAGTTACGACATCATCTGTAAAACCTAAGTTTGCTACGTCTTTCTTTAATATCAATTCCATATCGTACTGTTTTATTATTTTAACATATCACCTACATAAGGCATTAATGCCAAATGACGTGCTCTTTTAATTGCTTGTGATACTTTACGTTGATATTTTAATGAAGTACCTGTTAAACGACGTGGTAAGATTTTACCTTGCTCATTCACTAGATACATTAAAAAATCAGCATCCTTATAATCGATATACTTAATTCCGTTTTTCTTAAAACGACAGTATTTTTCTTTCTTTTGGGTTTCTATATCAAGCGGAGTCAAATATCTGATCTCTGCCTTGTTACCTTCTTTAGCCTGTTGATCTATTGATGCCATACCTTAGTTTTTTGTAGATTTAACTTTAGCTCTTCTTTTCTCTGCCCAAGCAGCAGCGTGCTTATCTAACTTTACCGTTAAATAACGCATAATACTATCATCTCTTCTAAACTCTAACTCAAAAGGAGCGATAGCTTCGCCAGTAACTTTGTAATCAAATAAATGATAAAAGCCAGTTTTTTTCTTTTGGATTGGGTAGGCTAATTTTTTTAAGCCCCAATCTTCTTTGTGTATCATTTCGGCACCTTTAGAAACCAAGTAGTCCTCAAACTTCTTTACTGTTTCCTTTACCTGAGTATCAGATAAAACGGGATTCAAAATGAAAACAGTTTCGTAATGATTCATAATTAAATTTTTAATTGTTTAATTTTAAGCGTGCAAATATACAAAGTTTTTTATTTAAAAAGCCTTAGATTTAGACAATTAATCGCAAAATGAGAATTCAATTTCTACCAATTATTTTCTTACTGCTTATCTTTCCTTCTAAGGATGCAAAAAAGAGCAATCATTTTACCAAAAAAAAAGTACCTGAGAAAAAGGCTAAATTCGAACCTAATGATGGTGAATGTCTATTTTTTATTGGGCAAGACCTACAAGCAACTGGGGGTTTAGATAACTATAAAGATGGGTATTGTGACCATTTTGATACACCTGCTGGTTTTACTGTTTATACAAATTTTTCACCAGGTGATGAATCGTTTGGTTATTACAACAAAGGAAACGATGGAATCAAAACCAAAGCCAATTGGGGTGCTGGCGATAGCTGCGCACAGTGCTACATCGATGATGATGATTATAAGTACAGCGTGTTAGCTATCGGATTATCAATGGTAAATCATGAAAAGAAAATTGCCAAAGGTAAACATGATAATTTAATTAAAACCCTCGGTAAATGGATCAAAGAAACTAGACGTCCAGTCTTTCTAAGAATTGGTTATGAATTTGATGGATGGGAGTGGAATCACTATACTAGAAAACACTATATAAAAGTCTGGAAACGAATTCGTACAATCTTTGATGCGTTAAAAGTTGAGAATGTAGCATACGTGTGGCAATCTAAAGGTACAGGGTCTGATCAGAAGATATTAGAAGCATGGTATCCTGGTGATGCACTCGTCGATTGGTGTGGATATTCTTATTTTGGCAACCCAGATGAAGAGATGCTCACATTTGCAAGAAAGCACAACAAACCGGTATTTATTGCAGAAGCATCGCCTGTGCTAGAAACAGAGAATCTATATTTTAATACCGATCTCAAAGATCCAAAGATAGCACAGCAGGTATGGCAACAATGGTTTGTCCCATTTATTAATACTATAAACAATAATAAAGATGTTATAAAAGCATTTAGTTACATCAATACGAATTGGTCTATAGAACCGATGTGGCTAAATAATCCTGTATTTCAAAAAGTAGATTCTCGAATTCAGATGAGTCCTTATATTTCGGGCAGATGGCAAGAAGAAATTTCGAAACCTAGATATTTAAAACCAACTCCTGAATTATTCGATAATTTGAAATAAAATAAATATATAACCCGCTAAACGGGAATAGATCATAAATAATTGACTAAGCGTTTATATTGAAGATTAGTGGTAAAGAATAAAAAGAAATTTAATTAAATTTAACTAATTGAAAATACTTAACTAATGAGATATTGTTTACTCTTTATAATTATTATTTTGCCTATAAAAGGATCAACTCAATATTTTGAAGCTAGACGTACTCCAACTATTGAAAGTAAGATAATATATAAAGACAGTACTACTGAAAAAGGAATGTTATGGCTTGCAAGTTCTACATTTAAACCTAGACTTAAAAAAAAGAAAAAAAGTGGAAGTAAAAAAATTAATTTTAAAGAGGTTGATAAAATTATCACCAGCCCTGACTCTGAAAAAGAAAGAGTATTTCAATATTTAAATCATAACTATGGTAAATTTAAGCTTTTTGTTGAATTAATTTATTCAGATGAAATAAGCATTTATATTGGATCTGAAAGAAATGGGACTGATTTATTTTATTCAGATTTTGATAGAGAAACTATGAAGGAAAAATTTTCGAGAATGAAGTTTGAAAATATAGGATTAAATACATTGAAAAATTCAGACACACTAGAATTACCAAATGGTAAAAAAATGCCAATACCTGTCAGATATTCGTACTACTATGGTTCAAATTTTGATATAGCTACTGGAAATACGCCCGTATTTCGATATTATCTTTTAAAAAATGGTGAAAGTAAACTTATAAAAGTTGAAAAAAATAATCGATTCCTAAAAAGGTCAAAAGAATATTTCAAAAATTGCCCTAGAATTATAGAGGATCTAGAAAGGGAAAATATAATTTTACTAGATATACCAACTTTTATTGAATATTATAAAATTGTATGTAAAATTGAAAAAAAATAATCAAATGGGTAATAGATTTACTGCTATTGGAGTTTTTTCTAAAACGGATCAACATCTATATTTAAACGGACAGGTCTAAAGTCCGCAATGCTTTGAAAGCTATTTTTTATTTTTTGAAGTATAGTTTTAGACTGTTTTAAAGACAATTCTTTTGGTAATTTTATTAGGATCGTTTTTATATGTTGATTTCGAATTCTAGCTATAGTAGGACTTGTAGGCCCTAATACATTACTTCCAAAAGAGTTTACCAATGATTTCCCTAACCAATCGGCAGCAGTATGTACTTTTGTAAAATCTTTATGTTTTAAGGTAATTTTTACCAATCGCACTATAGGAGGATATAGATATTGATGACGCTCATACAACTGTTCTGTAAACATTGTTATATAATCGTTCGTAGTTACTTGTTGTAATATCTGATGATACGGATTAAATGTCTGAATTATTACTTTTCCTCTTTTTTTAGAACGTCCTGCCCTACCCGATACTTGTGTTAGCATTTGAAAGCTTCGCTCATGTGCTCTAAAATCAGGAAAATTCAGCATATTATCAGCATTCAACACACCAACCAAAGACACATTGCTAAAATCTAAGCCTTTACTAAGCATCTGTGTACCTACTAAAATATCTAGTTCTTGCGACTGAAAAGAATTGATAATCTTTTCATAGCCATACTTTCCTCGAGTCGTATCTAAATCCATTCTACCAATATTCACTTCTGGGAGTAGTTCTTTTAATTCGAGTTCTATTTGTTCGGTACCAAATCCCTTTGTATCTAATGTTGCATTGCCACAAGCAACGCAGGTTTGCGGCATATTTCTATTGTATCCGCAATAGTGACAGCGTAGTTCACCATTAAACTTATGATAGGTTAAACTCACATCACAATTCGGGCATTGCGGAGCCACACCGCACGTAGTACATTCTACAATTGGTGAAAACCCTCTTCTATTCTGAAATAAAATGACCTGCTCTTTATCCTGTAACGCTTCTTCAATGAGTTTTAGCAATCGCTCAGAAAAATGACCTTTCATTCGTTTTTTACGATATCCCTCTTTAATATCTACCAATTCAATTTCAGGAAGCAATACATTACCAAAACGCTGAGTAAGTTCAATCAGGCCATATTTGTTTTCTTTGGCATTGTAATAACTTTCAATTGAAGGTGTAGCACTACCTAATATTACTTTGGCGTTATGAATAGAAGCTAAAACTATGGATGCATCTCGTGCATGATATCGCGGTGCAGGATCAAATTGCTTATACGATGTTTCATGCTCTTCATCAACAATAATCAAATCGAGATCGACAAAAGGTAAAAAAACGGAGGATCGTGCACCTAAGATTAATTGAGTTTTCTCTTTTTGTTGTAATAAGTTATTCCATACCTCAACACGTTCATTTAATGAATATTTAGAATGAAATACTGAAATTTTATCTCCAAAATACCTTCTCAATCGAGCAATTAGTTGTGTGGTTAAGGCAATCTCGGGCAACAAATACAATACTTGTTTTCCTTTTTCTAAAACTTCTTCTATTAGTTTCGCATAGATTTCTGTTTTACCACTAGAAGTGATACCATGCAATAGTACTACATCTTTTTGCTGAAATTCTTTTACGATATTTTGATAAGCAACCTCTTGAAAATCAGAAAGTTCTGGTAATTTATTTTTTTGATTTCCTTGATCAATTCTATCTACTTGCAAATAGTAAACCTCTATTATATTCTTATCAACCAAAGCCTTTAAAACGGCATCTGACGTTGCACTCTTTGTAACAAGCTCTTTTGCTTTTATAGGCTTATTTTGAGCATGCAATGAAAAATACGTCAATAGTAGTTCTCGTTGTTTCTTTGCACGTGATAAATCGTCTAATAGTTCATTAAGCTTACCTTTTTCTGTGTACACATCATGTAACCGAACATACTTTACTAGTTTTGGCTTATATTGTTCATAAATCTCTTCTTTTAGCTGTACTACATTTTTGGCTAAAAGCTTATGAATAATAGGTAATACACGTTTTTTATCTAGTATCTTACTTATTTCATCAATTTTTAATGAGGCTTGATGTTGTAAAGCCTCAAATAATATAAACTCATCATTAGAAAGCATTGCTTCTTCACTAAAAGAATCATCTAATGAGACTAGTGTTTCACTCTCTAATAAAAAAGCAGAGGACAAGGCTGAACGCACTACTTCGCCCAATGAGCACATATAATACTCAGCTATCCATTGCCAATGCTGCAATTGTTTCTGAGATACTATGGGTGTCTCATCAAGTATTTGATGAATTTCTTTTGCTTCATAGGCTTCTGGAGCATTTTGATGAATGTTCTCCACCAACCCTGTGTAAATCTTCGATTTCCCAAAAGGAACGGCAACACGCATTCCTCGTTTTAGAAATTCAGCTTCAGCTTCCGTTATCGCATAGGTAAATAGTCGCTGTAGCGGAATAGGAAGAATAACATCTATGTAATTTTTAGTGCTCAATTGAGGTGTAAAAATATCGAATCAATTTTAACCAAACTAACCTTATTTAATTTTTTGGCACACTGTTTGGTAAACATTAATTGTGTTATGCTAACCAGAGCATTTATTAACATCTTAATATATAGAAAAATGAAAAAATCAGCATTAGTATTCGTAGCCTTTATGGTAAGTCTCCTTTCTCCTCTTTATGCTGCCGAAAGTACAGAAGTAAGTTCTAACACTCGGTATTATAACGAGTATGGAGATACATTCACCTTTACAGAAAGAGGAGTTACTTTTTCGGTATTTCAAAATGGAGAATTTGATTTTTATATCAATGACTTAGCTAGAGGTGGTGTTCGTGCTGGTGTTGACTTAAACGGTGTAAGCATCACATTCAATTCTGGATATGATTATGACGCTTATGTACAATATGATGATTATGGAGCCATTGTACAGATAGAAGATATTCCTATTTATTATGATTATTATGGACGTATCAGTCGTGCTGGTGATGTGCGTATACATTATAACAACAGACGTTTATCGCGTATAGGTGGATTATATATACACTATAATAGATTTGGCGTGTATTCTCACTATACAGGATTCATTAACAGATGGAACCGTACATATGTGTACAACCCTTACCATGATTTCTTTATAAGACCATTTTTTAATAGATGTATTGTAAGTTATAATCCTTATAGAAGATTTTACAGCCCTATTAGATATACATACAACCGAGGACGTGGTTATGGAAGAAATTATAGATATAGAAATTACAACCGTAGTAGAGATAATTTTAGAAGTATAGACAGACGTATTCGAACGAATAATGATGATAGAAGAGTTGTTTCAAGAAGATCGACAACAAGAGATCGTTCTATAGCTAGAGCTGATAGAAATGGGGTAAGAAGAAGCTCGCATGCTACTAGAAACAGACAAGGCGTTACTAGAAATAATCAATCGGTACGCAGAAATAGTACAGCAACTAGAAACAATAGACAATCTGTTACTAGAAGAAATCAGGGTGTAAGAAGAAATTCTCAAGTGACAAGAAATGGAAGGTCGATAGAGGGAAGAGATCAAGGTGTACGTCGTGGTACAACAACGCAAAGAAGATCAAGTACAGCGTCAAGGTCACCAAGAACGGTAACGCGTGATACACAAGTTCGAAGAAGTTCAACACCAAGAACTATTACTTCACAACGTAGAACGACTACGCAGCGAAGTACACCAAGAGTTAGTGAGCAAAGAAGAACGGTAACAAGAAGAAGTACAACACCAAGGATTGCCCAAAACAGGAAGCCAGCTGTACATCAACAAAATAGAAGTATTCAGAGACAGTCACAGTCTAGAGCGAGAACACAAACAAGAAAGGCGCCACAACGCAGCAATGTGTCAAAACAAAGAACTACTACTACCAGAAAAAGTTCAGGTAGCTCAACGCAAAGAAACGATAATCGTCGTTCAACTTCGAGAAGAAGACAGTAATAACGATTCACATCGTGGATAAGAAAGAGGCTTGCCATTCGCAAGCCTTTTTCTATGACTATAATTTAGTTTGTTTCTTAAAAGATTTTCATCGAACTTCGCTTATCAGTCGCTAAACGGAATTAAAACTCCGGATAGCTTAACGTTGGCAATAATTATGAAAAAATTGGATTTGATTTTTTTTGAAAGTCTTGAAGACGCTTACCGGGATGGTTCCGCGGCAAGTTGTAAATGGGCTGATAATAGAATAAAAGAAATTCAAGAATACCTAAATAATAATAATGAGCTAGAAATAATAGAAGATGACAAATCCATTAGAATAAAAAGTATTGAAATGTTAGTTGCTTGGAAAAAAGATAAAAATTTTCCGAGATCTTCTTTTACAATTAAGGTGAACCATATGGATTCAATTAATTCGTTAAATAAAAAAATACAAAAAAGCAATACCACTAAAATTCAAATATCAGAATCAATAAATAGTTCATCTAACACATTAGACTTAAACTTCATTGCAGACACATCAGATGAGAAATTATTTAATTCAAAATTCAAAGATGTTACATTCTCTAGCTTAAAACAGAAAAATAGTATCAATTTTTCTAGATTACGATTTCGTTTAGCTTATTTGGATGAACTTGATTTATTAAAAAAAATAACCGAAATCAAAGGTTTTTTGGCAATCACAGTAGAATATGTTAATAGTAATGGTGAAAATGTGGATTTTATAGTTTGTAAAAAAATTGAAATTTAAAAATGGTAAAAAGAAGACTGATTTGGGCAACTTTGGCAATTTTCACACTTCTAACATTCTTATTCTTAATACCGATTAAGGTTTACAACTTATCTCCTTTATTATTTTCTGCATTTGGGACGGCTTTAGTAATATTCTTTATAGTTCAAGGTGTATATGACTTCCAAAACATAAAGGAATACAGAGATAAGGTGAAAAATGGGAATGATAAAAAATTTAAAATCATTATGATCTCGTGTATTCCAGTTGCATTTATTTTATACTTAGTCTTTTTCGTAAATTTTGGCTTTAGTAAATCAAATGAAATTGATAATTACGGTTTAAAAACTAAAGGAATTGTAGTTTCTACTCATTATAAAAACCTTAGAAGGAAAACGGGAAATAGTAAAGTTTTTTATGCTAAAATAAAGTTTGTAACGAAAAAAGGAATAACAATTATTTCGGAGAACCAAATACAGGAACAGTTGTATAATAATATTGTAATTGGTCAAGAAGTTGAGCTTAGTTATTCTGAAAGAAATCCGAAAATATTTAAAATAACTATTGCCAACTTAAGATGTGTATAGTCAATTGCTTGGTCTGTGAGTACTTGAAAATCCTACGGATTTTCCTCTGGTTCGTTTTCTTTTGCTAACTTAGACCTAGCCAACGCAACTAACCATACACGAACCGATAAGCGGAATTCAAAATTTATAACCACCAACAGTCGATCCAATCAGTAAAAAAATGCAGTAGTAATCCTAGACCTACTACCCTCGTCTTTCTAATCACGAATAAAACCATATAAACAGCCAATGCATAATTTGTATGTAATGGGTGAAAAGTAATACTACAACGATTCGGGTCAAAAACCGGGGTAGCGAATAGATGATCTAGATCAATCAACATAGTTACGATCATAACTAGCCAAGCCGTTTTCCAAGTCTTTCTAAAAAATAGGTATGCTACTACACCAGGTAGTAAAAAATGCATACCATAGTGCGTTACGAAATGAAAGATTTCCATTATAGCGTAATCGTTTGATTTTGCAAATAAATGAATGCAGCTGGGCCTTCCATAAAAAGTAGATCAAGAATACTTAGATTCTCTAGAAAGCCATGCTCGTGAGAAAATACTTGAATATAGTGATCAAAATTATATTTGTGATCTTTCTTGGCATTTACTAAAAAACGAAAATCCTCATCTTCACTATAGTCATTACTATATGAAATGGTTTTTTGATAAGGAACTTCTAACTCAAGAAGATCTTCGAGTAACTCATAACAGTTAAAGTTTAAGTCGAATAGGTATTTCTCTTTTACAGATAACATTTTTTTAATCTCATCTTCGTAAAATTCATAAAACGGAGAAGAACGATAGGCAGCATCCATAGCTCGTATATGCTGCTTCGACCAGTTTTCACTATAATCTATCTGTACATCTTTGGTTTTTTGTTTACTGTTGGCTTTTAGTACAGGTACATTTAACAACTGTTTACCATTAGCCCCATAGATATAACAACGATTTCTATAGGTTTGCTTCTGAAAATTATCTTCTACTTCAAAAATAATTTCAGCTGCTTTCGCAATCGCTACATACTGTGCTATAGGAGAAAAATATGTAGGATAAAGTAGCAAAGTTATTTGTATGCGAATTAAACTTATCTGATAGTATTCTTACGTTTTTTGTACTGATTATAACCTAACCACAGTAGCACAACTCCTATAAAATAAGGCAAATACGAGGTACGTTCTCCACTTCCGCCAACAGTGGTAAAGACACGATTCCAGCGAATAGATTTTAATTTACGTATGATATTCGTTTCATTAGAATCCCAACTAAACCAGATAAATACTGGTTTTCCTACCACATGGTCAAATGGTACATAACCCCAACGGCGGGCATCAATAGAATTTTGGCGATTATCACCCATCATCCAATAATAATCTTGCTTAAATGTATATTCATCTGTTACCTTTCCATTAATCATAATTTCATCTCCATTTACCACCAAATTATTTCGTTCGTATTCTGAGATGATACGTTTGTAAAATGGTAATGATTGTTTATCTAACTTCACGGTTACTCCTTTTTTAGGAATATAAATAGGTCCGAAATTGTCACTGTTAAATCCTAAACTTGGCACATGCGGAAAAACATCAATATCTGTCATTCCCTTCGGCTCTAAGCGCTTTTCTATACTTTTTACACTCGGATTTTTCTCAAGCAGTGCAGCTTCTTCATCTGTTAAAGTTAATCTATAGGTACCATCTTGTAATACATAGCCTTCACGCACATTATAACGATTCATTAACACCGAACTGTTTAACTGACCTTCGGTAGTGACAAAGAAATTATACTGCGTTTTAGCTCTGTCTGGTAATTCATTCTTTTTGCCATTTATATATACATAGCCATCTCTTATTTCTAATGAATCTCCAGGTATGCCAACAGCGCGCTTAACTAGATTCGTTTTTTTATCTATAGGCTTGTAATAATTTCTATCGGGTTTAAACTCATTCATATCCTTAAGCGTATCGGCTGGTTGATTAAATACTACAATATCATTGCGTTTAATTTTTTGAAAGCCTGGTAAACGCATGTATGGTAACTGTAGCTTATTTTTCCATGAATAGTCTTTGTTTTCGTAGTTATCATCAAATAAATATGACTTTCCTAACTTCGGTAATGTATCGTGTACCATAGGCGCTGCTACCGTCGTCATAGGTACTCGAGCACCATAATGAAACTTACTCACAAATAAGAAATCACCTATTAATAACGATTTCTCTAATGACGATGACGGAATTAGCATCGGTCTCATAAAATACGTATGTACTAAGGTCGCAGCAATCACGGCAAATACAATAGCACTTACCCACTCACCTGCGTTCGATCTGGGTTTTAAACTACGTTCTTTAATATGTGTTACATCGAGCATATAATTTACGTAGTAGATATAGAAACCTAACGTTAGAATGACTAAAAAGGTCTCTAGGCGTGAATTTCTACCAAAACTTCGTATCGTTTCTACCCAAACTACCGGAAACATAAATAAGTTTATGACTGGTAAGAATAGTAAAACTACCCACCAAACGGGTCTATTGATGATTTTCATCAATACTACTGCATTATATATAGGTATTAATGCTTCCCATGCTTTTCTACCCGCTTTTACATATAATCTCCAAGTACCTAAAAAATGAATTAGTTGTACTATTAAGAAAAAAATTAACCAACCTTTAAATGTCATTATTGTTATATTTTAATACAATTAGATGCCTAACACATCTTTCATGGTAAATACTCCTTTTTTATCTTTTAACCATTCGGCTGCTATGATCGCTCCTAAGGCAAATCCGTCTCTATTTTTGGCGGTATGCTTTATTTCAATTTCGTCAACATCAGAATGATACAATACACTATGTGTGCCAGGTACTTTCTCTATTCGTTTAGCTACAATAGGTATCGTTGAAGTATCATTCGTTACATCAAGTTCCCAACTTTCTTTACTAGAGTTTTCAATAATACCCTCGGCTAAGGTAATAGCGGTACCACTTGGCGCATCTAATTTTTGTATATGATGTATCTCTTCCATAAAGACACTGTACTCATCGAACTTACTCATCATACGAGCCAACTTTTTATTTAATTCAAAAAATAAATTGACACCTAGACTAAAATTCGAAGCATAAATAAAAGCACCGTTTTTGCGGTTACACTTCTCAACAGCTGCCTTATAGTTTTCTAACCACCCTGTAGTGCCAGAAACTACGGGTAATCCTAAATCAAAACAGGCAACGATATTATTAAAGGCTACAGAGGGTAAGCTAAAATCTATAGCAACATCTGCATTTTTAAGTTTTCCGTGGTGCTCATTCTTACCAATTGTTGCTACTATGGTATGTCCTCTTTTAGAAGCCAATCGTTCGATTGTTTTTCCCATTTTACCATATCCTAACAATGCAATATTCATAGCCTTAAAATTTAAAGTTCATTGTGACTCCAAATATAGGTTGATTCGTCACAGATTCAGTAAAAAATGCTGGATGAAAAGTAAGATCTGTATCTAAAGCCTCATCAGGTAAATGTGCATCAACATTCGCTTCTAAAATGTTTAGGGCATAGAGACCAATCGTAACAAAAAGTGATATATCTCTGTTCTTTTTAAAAATTTCTTGGGCTCTCTCAAGCGCTGCTCTATCAAATGATGGTCCACCGTCTGTCCCATCAAACTCATGAGGCCTGCCTGAAAGTTCTAATTTATACGCAGTCTGATAACGCTTAAAATTTTTATCATTTCTGTCAAAAAAATAAATACCAGTACCAATAGCACCCCAAACGATAGGTACTTTCCAGTATTTCTTATTGTATATCTGCCCTAGACCTGGAAAAACTGCAGAATAAAAAGCTGCTTTTGAAGGTGATAAAGGATCGATACCTTGAGTAAACTTAACAGCTTTCTTTTTTTTCTTTACCGCAACTGAATCTTTTTTAATAATTAATTCTGTATCATCTTGAGCGTATGTAACACTAATGATGAGAAAAAAAAAGATGGTATAAAACAGCTTATGAAGCACTATTTTAGTAGTTTTTTAATACGATTAAAGTCTTCTTCAGAATGAAACGGAATGATAATTTTACCTTTTTTACCAGATACCTTAACATCGACTTTATGGCCTAAATAGTCACTCATTTCTTTCAACCCGTCTTTTACAAATGTAGGTAAGGTATTGCTAGATTTCTCAACGTCAGAACTAGTAGTGTATTTATTTTTAAAGCTTTTTACAAATTGCTCGGTCTGTCGTACTG
This sequence comes from Maritimimonas sp. 2210JD6-3, assembly GCF_056591795.1. Classification (NCBI taxonomy): domain Bacteria; kingdom Pseudomonadati; phylum Bacteroidota; class Flavobacteriia; order Flavobacteriales; family Flavobacteriaceae; genus Maritimimonas; species Maritimimonas sp. 2210JD6-3. The sequence goes on from NZ_JBWQOJ010000014.1 coordinate 25,846, forward strand.
ACAGATTTTCTTTTATGATCTTTTCATAAATCGTTAATTGATCGTCTTTATTTTCTACAGCTATCAAAGCACGACCATGTCCCATACTCAAAAAACCATCTCGCATCCCTGTTTGCACGATAGGATCTAATTTTAGTAAACGTAAATAATTCGTTACCGTAGAGCGATTTTTACCAACACGTGTACTTAATTCTTCTTGTGTAAGTTGTATTTCATCAATCAATCTTTGATAAGAGAGTGCTACTTCTATAGGATCAAGATCTTGACGTTGAATATTTTCAACCAAAGCCATTTCAAGCATTTCTTGATCATTAGCCAAACGTACATAAGCAGGTATTTGAGTTAGCCCTACTAATTTAGATGCTCTGAATCTACGTTCACCCGAAACCAATTGAAATTTGCCATTCTCTTGCTTTCTTACAGTAATAGGTTGTATAACGCCTAACTCTCTTATAGAACTTGCCAGTTCACGAAGTGCTTCTTCATTGAAATACGTACGAGGCTGGTATGGGTTTACCTCGATAGCATTAAGATCAATTTCAACAATACTCCCAACTACTTTATCGGCATTTCTATCTTTAATAGAATTGATATCTTCAACAGAATCCTTTAATAACGCAGATAATCCTCTACCTAATGCTTGCTTTTTTACTGCTTTCGCCATTTACATTCTTTTTTAGAATTTCGTGAGCTAAATTTATATAATTAACCGCTCCTTTGCTTGTTGCATCATATGCAATGATACTTTCGCCATAACTTGGTGCTTCACCCAAACGAATATTACGTTGTATAATCGTTTTAAACACCATGGTATGGAAATGTTTTTTTACCTCTGCTACTACCTGATTAGACAATCTCAAGCGCGAATCGTACATCGTTAATAATAATCCTTCAATGTCTAACTCAGGATTATGTACTTTTTGTACACTTTTTATAGTATTTAGTAACTTACCTAAACCTTCTAAAGCATAATACTCGCATTGAATAGGTATAATCACTGCATTAGCTGCTGTCAAAGCATTTAATGTAATTAAACCAAGCGACGGAGCACAATCTATAACAATATAGTCATAGTCATCTTTAACTTCCAACAAAGCCTTCTTTAACATATATTCGCGTTGATCTTTATCAACAAGTTCAATTTCTATAGCCACAAGGTCTATATGAGCAGGGATAATATCAACGTTCGGAGAATTTGTAGTCACAATAGCTTCTTTAGCAGAAACCGTATGTTCTAATAGCTGGTAGGTACCTTTTTCAACAGCTTCAACATCAATACCTAAACCAGAAGTTGCATTTGCTTGCGGATCGGCATCAATTAAGAGCACTTTCTGTTCTAAAACGCCCAAAGCGGCTGCCAAATTAACCGTAGTAGTTGTCTTGCCTACACCGCCTTTCTGATTAGCAATAGCTATAATTTTCCCCATTAAAATCTATGATATATTCAAGCTGTAAAAATACGATTATTTAGCACTTATAAAAATGAAGTTTTAAACAAAAACTACACCTTTCTTAACAAATTAAAAATCAAAAAATTAAACAACTAATATTAAAAACGAAGTTAGCTGAAGTTAAATTTTTAAACGAAAAACAAATTATAAAATTTTCTAAAAAATGTATTTGCCAATCATAAAAAGGTTTGTATATTTGCGCTCGATTTGAGCCATGCTCATATTGATTGTTACAATCAGCAAAAATTGACAATACACTTTTAAAGATATATAGTAATGAAAAGAACATTTCAGCCTTCAAAAAGAAAGAGAAGAAATAAACACGGCTTTATGGAAAGAATGGCTAGTGTTAACGGAAGAAAAGTATTAGCAAGAAGAAGAGCCAAAGGCAGAAAGAGACTGACTGTTTCATCAGAAGCTAGACCAAAAAAATAATGATATATTCATTTATATTATCAAAGGTGTTACTGTTTTAGTAACACCTTTTTTTATATCTTTTTAATAAGTTTTTTAAACGTTTTATTATCAAAAACAAAAAATTAAAATATTTGCATTCAATTAAAAAATCGTCTATTTAAAAATGCCAAGAAATACCAACATTAAGTCTGTTTTAATTATAGGTTCTGGTCCGATTATTATCGGACAAGCATGTGAATTTGATTATTCTGGTTCTCAATCGCTACGCTCACTACGAGAGGAAGGCATAGAGACTATTCTTATAAATTCTAATCCGGCCACGATCATGACCGATCCTACCATGGCCGATCATGTATATTTATTACCACTTACCACCAAGTCTATTATTAAAATTTTAAAAGAGCATCCTCAAATAGATGCTGTACTTCCTACCATGGGAGGGCAAACCGCCTTAAATTTATGTATTGAAGCTGATAATAAAGGCATTTGGAAAGATTTCGGTGTTGAACTTATCGGAGTTGATATTGCGGCTATCAATATTACAGAAGATAGAGAACAGTTTCGCGAATTGATGGGTAAAATTGGTGTAAAAATGGCACCACAAGCAACGGCAACTTCCTTTTTAAAAGGTAAAGAGATTGCCCAAGAATTTGGCTTTCCTCTTGTAATTCGTTCTTCGTATACCTTAGGTGGTGCAGGCGCATCGATTGTATATAAAGCTGAAGATTTTGATGAACTTTTAAGGCGTGGACTCGAAGCATCACCTATTCATGAAGTTATGATTGATAAGGCCATGATGGGTTGGAAAGAGTTTGAATTAGAACTTTTGCGTGATAGAAATGATAATGTTGTGATTATTTGTACCATCGAGAATATGGACCCTATGGGAATTCATACTGGTGACTCGATTACAGTAGCACCTGCAATGACATTATCTGATACTACTTTTCAAAGAATGCGAGATATGGCCATACATATGATGCGTTCTATTGGTGACTTTGAAGGAGGTTGTAATGTACAATTTGCGGTGAGCCCAGATGAAGAAGAAGATATCATTGCTATAGAAATTAATCCGCGTGTATCAAGATCATCTGCTTTAGCAAGTAAAGCAACTGGGTATCCTATTGCAAAAGTAGCAACGAAACTTGCCATTGGGTATAGTTTGGATGAACTTGACAACCAAATTACAAAATCTACTTCTGCGCTATTTGAACCGACTTTAGATTATGTAATTGTAAAAATACCAAGGTGGAATTTTGATAAGTTTGAAGGAAGTGAACGTACTTTAGGATTGCAAATGAAAGCTGTAGGTGAAGTTATGGGTATAGGAAGATCATTTCAAGAAGCTTTACATAAAGCTACGCAATCTCTTGAAATTAAGCGCAATGGAATTGGAGCAGATGGTAAAAATTATACTGACTATGAACTCATAAAAGATAAATTAAAAAATGCGAGCTGGGATCGCGTTTTCGCTATTTATGATGCTATAAAAATTGGAATGCCACTTAGCAAAATACATCAGATTACTAAAATTGATATGTGGTTTTTAAAGCAATATGAAGAACTTTTTGCCATAGAAAAAGAAATCTCTACTTATACCTTAGCATCACTGCCAAAGGAATTATTACTTGAAGCAAAGCAAAAAGGATATGGAGATCGACAAATTGCTCATATGCTAGGATGCTACGAAAGCGAAGTGCACAAACAACGCCAAGAACTCAATATTAACAGAGTCTATAAGTTAGTAGATACATGTGCAGCAGAATTTAAAGCTGAAACCCCGTATTATTATTCTACGTTTGAAAATAACATGATTGTAAACGGTAAAGCATATGCAGAGAACGAATCTATAGTTACAGATAAGAAAAAAGTGATTGTTTTAGGTTCTGGCCCTAATCGTATAGGGCAAGGTATTGAATTTGATTACTGTTGTGTACATGGTGTTTTGGCTGCGAAAGAAGCTGGATATGAAACTATTATGATTAATTGCAATCCAGAAACGGTTTCTACAGATTTCGATACCGCTGACAAATTATACTTTGAACCAATTTTCTGGGAACATATTTATGATATTATTCAGCACGAAAAACCTGAGGGTGTTATTGTACAACTTGGAGGACAAACTGCTTTAAAATTATCTGAAAAGCTAGATAAATATGGTGTGAAAATCATAGGTACCTCTTTTGAAGCTTTAGATTTAGCTGAAGATAGAGGTCGTTTTTCAACTCTACTAAAAGAATTAAAAATTCCTTACCCAGAGTTTGATACGGCAACTACGGCCGAAGAAGCCTTAGCAGTAGCTGATAAATTAGACTTCCCTATACTGGTAAGACCTTCGTATGTTTTAGGTGGTCAAGGAATGAAAATTGTGATCAACAAAGAAGAGCTAGAAGATCATGTAGTAGGTCTATTGAGAAAAATCCCTAATAATGTATTGTTGCTCGATCACTATTTAGACGGCGCTATAGAAGCAGAAGCAGATGCGATTTGTGATGGAGATGATGTACAAATTATAGGTATTATGGAACATATAGAGCCTTGTGGTGTACATTCGGGCGACTCTAATGCGACATTACCTCCTTTTAATTTGGGTGAATTTGTAATGCAACAAATAAAAGATCATACCATAAAGATTGCAAAAGCACTTAAAACCGTAGGGCTTATCAATATACAATTTGCTATCAAAGATGATACAGTATATATTATCGAAGCCAACCCAAGAGCCTCACGTACAGTTCCTTTTATTGCAAAAGCTTACAAACAACCTTATGTGAATTTCGCAACGAAAGTAATGTTGGGTGAAAATAAAGTCAAAGACTTCCCATACGATCCGAAACTAGAAGGGTATGCTATAAAACAACCTGTATTCTCATTTAATAAGTTCCCTAATGTAGATAAGCGTTTAGGCCCAGAAATGAAGTCAACAGGTGAAAGTATTTTATTTATAGATGACCTTAAAGATGATCAGTTCTACGAATTGTATTCGAGACGTAAAATGTACTTAAGTAAATAAATAAACTAAAAAAAACCTCTTGAAAATTCAAGAGGTTTTTTAGTGCTTTTTCAAAAAAAGATATTAGGCTTTACCTAAAATTCTAAACATTCCTGTTCCACACTTAGGGCACTTACCCTTCATTGCTTTTCTTCCATTCTTCATTGTAACTTCGTTAGCATCGCTAATTTCTCTTTTTGCCTTGCATTTTACACAATATCCTTCCATAATGTAGTTTTTTATAAATTGATTGATTACTCGATAAATATAGGATTTTATTTACGAACTAGAAAATAAAAATATTAACTAATCAAATTTCCGGCCTCATCCCATTTAGCAATTTCAGTTCTATTTTCGCTATTTATACATTTAGCAAGCCATTCCTTTTCATAAGATAACCCATGTTTTTTTAAAACTTCTTCTGGAACACCATCCCATACATTTGGTGTATTTCCTTTATAACCAAGGTCTTCTATACCCATTTTAGTGGTGTAATAGCCAGTTAAAGTAAGGTTTCGCATTCGAGTAAAAAACGTTTCCCCTTGCTTTAATTCTGGAATTGTACTTTGCGGATAAGCTATTTGATCACAAATTGCTAATTGTTCATTACTTGTGCAATTAATAAATTCTTTACCATACGTTTTGTTACAAAAATAATCTAACCACATCAATCCACCACGAATTGGTGTTTGGTGTAATGGTAGGTCTTTTACTATAAATTCTATAAAATCATGAACCTTAGCATCTGTTGCTGAACCATAAGAATCATTAGCTGGCAATATAATATCGCATAATATAGCTATGGTAGCTAATTCATGCTCATTTAAAAATTCTTCTGCAAAAACCTTTTGATCATATTCTTTTTCCTCTGGAGTTCGACCGTAAAATGGTACATCTTTTACTTGGTTTAATACTTCTTTTGAAGGCATATTACAACCATGTATTGCTAATCCGGTAGCAACCGAACCCAATAGTAAAGATTTAATTGTATCTCTTCTATTCATCTTTTTAAATATTTTGTTTTTTTAATTGATCAACAATATAATCACATGTACGCCAAGATAGCGCTAAGATCGTCCATGTAGGATTTTTATCTGCTTGTGATACAAAAGGACCACCATCAACAATAAATACATTTTCTGCATCGTGAAGCTGCTGATAACTATTACAAACTGTGGTTTTTGGATCATCTCCCATTCGTGTAGTACCCACCTCATGGATAATTCGACCTGGGGTTTCCAATCCATACTCAGTATCTTCTCCAGGCCTATTACCTAAGATATGCGCATCCATTCCATTAAATATATTTTCAAATGTTTTATGCATATGCTTAGCTTGTTGACGTTCATGATCAGACCATGTATAATTAAATTTTAACACTGGTATCCCCCACTCATCTACCACATCTGTGTCTATCTCACAATAATTATCTTCTCTAGCTATACATTCTCCTCTACCTGATATTCCCACAAAAGCACCGTAGAATTTTTTCACTTCATCGCGGAGCTTATTACCATATCCCCCTACTTTTCCTCCAATGAACTCGTTCATAAGGTTCACGTTGAATCCGAAACCATACGAAGGCATTCCCATACCACCCCAAACTTCGAGGTGATATCCTCTCGGAAAATTAAGCTTACTATGATCTCCCCACCATGGCGAATACACATGCAAACCGCCAACACCATCTTCATTATATATTGTTCTATTCATTAATTCAGGCACAAAAGCCATTCTACTCGAACCTGTTGAATCATGTAAATATTTACCGACTGCACCACTACTGTTTCCTAATCCATCTTTATGATATTTACTTTTAGAATTTAATAAGATGCGAGCTGTACTACATGCTGAAGCCGCTAACACAACTACCTTGGCATTTAATTGATATTCTTTTCTGTCTTTTTTATTAATATAAATAACACCAGTCGCTTTACCAGAATTGTTGGTAATAACTTCTCGAACCATAGATTCAGTAAACAACGTTATTTGTCCACCAGCTTTTTGTGCTGGGAAAATTAAACAGGTTCCTGATGAAAAATCAGCATACACACTACAACCTCGATTACATTGAGAGCAATAAAAGCAAACACCTCGATCTTCATTAATAGGTTTGGTCAAAATAGATAAACGCGATGGTATTACAGGTACATTCGCTTTTCTGGCTCCCTTTATATAATAGAGTTCATGTAAACGAGGTTTTGGTGCTGGTAAGAAAAAACCATCCGGTTCATTTTCTATACCTTCTTTACTACCAAAAACTCCAATAAGTTTATCAACTTTGTCATAATATGGTTTCACATCGTCATACGATATAGGCCAATCATCACCCAAACCATCAATACTTTTTCTTTTAAAATCTTTTGGGCCAAAACGTAATGAAATACGCCCCCAATGATTTGTACGTCCTCCTAACATGCGAGAACGGAACCAATCAAATTTAGTACCTACCTTTCTCGTATAAGGTTCGCCTTCTATCTCCCAACCACCGTAAGCTGCATCGAATTCGCCAAAAGCTCTTGTCGTACTAGCACCTCTTCTGGGTGATTCCCAAGGCCATTTTAATTGTGTGCGTTGCTCTTCATTTGCAGGATCAAAGAAAGGGCCAGCTTCTACAACAGCTACATTTAAACCTGCTTCAGAGAGTACTTTAGTTGCCATTCCACCTCCAGCACCAGATCCAACAATTATAGCATCAAAAGTCTGAGAAGATTGTTTTACTTGCATAAAATATTATTTGAGTAGTATCAAATATAATAATTATTAAGAGCAATATAAATTTTAGAGTAACATAGTTATATTTGTGACAAATAAAATCACATGAATTATATTTTATTTGACGGTACTGTGCGTAACACGCTACTTCCTTTCACTTATACTCGCCCCGTAGCCGATATTAGAATTGGTATCTTAACTATTCGAGAAAAATGGGAAAAATATCTTGGCTTTACCTCTTCTACACTCACTGAAGAGTATCTTGAAGAAAAGTACCCTATGGTTGAAGTTGAAAATAACGTAATGATCAATGCTTCTTTTCTACCTACAGAAACACTTGTAGAGCAAATTAAAAATCTCAAAGAGAATCAAGCTATTGTTAAAAATGAAGAAATTATTGCTTTTTATACGAAAGACACCCAGAAAGAAATAGATTTTGACTTATATAGTGCTATTATATATAAAGATGAACTTATACAGATAAAAAATACCTGGGATATTTTCTTACGAAACGAAGAAGCTATTAAAGCTGATTTTAAGTTTTTAACTTCTGGAAGAAAATCTGAGCCTATACCCGATACTGTGAATTGTATTAATAAAGAACAAATATTTTTAGAAGAAGGTGTTTCCATATCTTATGCTATACTTAATGCTGAGAAAGGTCCGATCTATTTGGGTAAAGATTCTATAGTTATGGAAGGCGCCATAATTCGTGGTTCGTTTGCCTTATGCACAAATGCTACCGTTAAAATAGGTGCAAAAATATATGGCGATACTACTGTAGGCCCCTATTGTAAGGCTGGTGGAGAAATAACCAATTCTGTGTTATTTGGTTATTCTAGTAAAGGACATGAGGGTTATTTAGGGAATTCAGTACTTGGTGAATGGTGTAATTTAGGTGCAGACACTAATATTTCTAATTTAAAAAATAATTACGCAGAAGTAAAATTATGGAATTATGAAACGGAACGCTTTGCAAAAACAGGTTTACAATTTTGTGGACTTATGATGGGAGATCATTCTAAATGCGGTATCAATACTATGTTTAATACAGGAACGGTAGTTGGTGTAAGTGCTAATATTTTTGGTGACGGCTATCCAAGAAATTTTATTCCTTCTTTTGCTTGGGGAGGGTCAGCAGGTTATATGACTTTTAAAATGAATAAAGTAAATGAGGTCGCTACTGCTGTAATGAAACGACGAGAAGTAACTTATGATGAAAAAGAGCAACGCATCTTAGAGCATGTTTTTGAGATAACCGAAAAATATAGAAAGAGTTTTAATTAAAAAAGCGGCATTTTTTTTGCCGCTTTTTTAACTGGTATGTAAGCTAAAATTATCGTGAGCTCACATTGCCTGATCCACTCACTTTTACGTCATTTTTTGCAGGATTACCTTTATAATAGATATTACCTGAACCAGCTATTCTTGCTTTTAGCATATCGGTAACACTTATTTTAATACCGCCTGAGCCAGCAATGGATAAATCTGCTTCTTTTGTACGTAATTCATAGGCATGAATATCACCAGAACCCGCGATACCTCCATCTACAGAAGTAGCATTTCCAGATAAGGTAATATCACCAGAACCTGAAATACTCGTTTTTAGGAAATTTGCATCTACTTTTAGCTTTAAATCTCCAGAACCCGATAATACTGTTTTTAAATTCTTTGATTTAATAACATCATCAGAATATACATCTCCAGAGCCTGCTAAACTTACAGCATCAAGATCTTCAAAAGGCACAGTAATTAAAATTCTACTTTTAGAATAAATATTCACACCTTTTTTCCATTTTATTTTAAGTTTATCTCCTTCTACCTCGGTAACTAAATATTCAAGCAAGTTATCATCCATTCTAATAGTTAATTTTCCTTCTTTACCAGATTCAAGCTTCACATCGAATGAACCACCTACGGCCACTTGATCATAAGTACCTACGTTTCTTGTTTTGGTAACCACATCACCACTACCTCTTACTTTTTTTCCAAACCATTGTGCATTCACGCTAAACGTCATTGCAAATAGTGCCATTACTGTTATTATTTTTTTCATTTTTATTAGTTTATGTATTATTAAATATTCTGTTTAGTAAAATGTTACACTTCCGTAATCTGAATTTATTTTAATTCGTGAGCTTGATCCTCCTTTATAAGTTCCTTCATAATATTTAGAAGAAGATTTTACAATTTGTTTTGAAAAATCATATCCAGAGTCTTCTCTTTTAAATCCGGCATAACTCAGATCAACCATAAAGTCAAATGGAGCATTAGGAACGCCTACTTTAAAACTACAGTAGTCTCCATCAAAATCTATAGAATCAAAGCCTTCTCTTAATTGCTCTATTCTAACCGACCCATAATCTGCTACAATAGCAACCTTTTTAGAAATTGTACCTAAACGCGTGGTCAAGTAATCACTGTCTCCCACAACAGATGTTGCATTATTTATTTTTAAACTACCATAATCACAATCGTATCTTACATTTCTTGCTTTTTCAAAAACCGTAGTCGTATAATCAGCATCAAGCGTAACATCAACTGTCTCATCAATATTTACTTTAGAGTAATCTACGACAACATCACCACCTTTCATATAGGCTATGTAAGCTTTACCATAATCTAAATCAATTGTATTGTTTTCATGATTTAGGTCGCCAGCATTGATATTACCGTAATCACAGGTTAACATTGCTTTGCCGTTAATTTCATTTACAGAAATATTACCATAATCATTATTTAGGTCAAGTTTATTATTGATAGGAACCTTAATTGTGTAATCGATCTTATAATGGATATTACTTTTGCTACCCCAGCCCCACGACCATCCTGAGCGTTTCTTTTCAATATGCGTTCTAGCTGAGACCATTGAATTACTGCCACTAAATTCAATATCAATCATATCTAATCGATCCTTAACTTTATCCTCATTATTTCCGCTCACCGTAATAACAACATCTATAGTCACTCGATTTTGATTCCAAGAAGTAACATTAATATCACCGTATTTGTTATCAATATTAAGAAGTGCATCAGAATTCACATTGTATTCTTTATTTACTTTTTTTGTTTTCTCATATTTATGTTTACCATGTACTGGATTATTTGCTAACACTAGTGCTGGAATCATAAAAAGAGTGATGAGTAGTATTTTTTTCATATATAAATTTTTCATCGTTCTACATTTAAGCTTGATTTAATTCACTTTTCATTGATTTAATCTCTTCTAATTGACTTAAAAGTGATTGTAGTATTTCTATACGTTGTTGAAAATTATTGATCATTGCATATACAATTCGTTTGTCATTATCTGTTTGCTGTAAGTCTAGTGTTAGCTGGTTATAATCCAACTCGAGCATTTCTAGATGTCTCAAAGCCGTATCTATAATGACAGCATTTTCATCAGTTCGTTGTACATTGATACTCTCTAATTCTTTATTAATAGTAGTAACAAAAAAGCTTTGTGTTTCTTGCATTTCTGGTGATACCTCAGCCAATTGCATGCCTACTGGCTCAGAAGGTGAACCAAACCATAAACCTAGTACTAAAACTACACTTGCAGCTACTGCCAACCATCTCCATGTTTTAGGATTCCATTTTACATTAGTATCTGCTTTGGTTTGCCTCGATAATTTTGCTTCAAACCTATTAAAATGACCTATCGCTGGCTCTTCAATATCAAATTGACCCTGTAAGTTTTTAAATTGTTCTTCTAATCTATCCTTCATAACTCACTGTTAATAATTGTCTTAATTTATTTTTTGCTCTAGAAATTGTGGTTCTACTATTTTGATAGCTAATTTTCATAATCTCCGCAACCTCTTCAGAATCATACCCTTCAAGAAGGTTTAATGTCAATGCTACTCTATAATTGTCCTTTAATTCCCCAATTGCTTTCACAATTTCAGTCGCTTTTAGCGTTGCATAATTTAATTCTTCAACTTCTTCTTGTGTATCGGGTATTACTTCTAGTTTAACTTCATCTACTCTTTTATTCTTTTGCAATTGTGTTAAACTTCGATTAATCACTATTCGCTTTAACCAAGCACCAAAGGCAACTTCACCTTTAAAAGTGCTCAATTTTGTAAATGCTACTAGAAACGATTCTTGCATAACATCTTCAGCTTCAAAGCTGTTGTTCAAAATCCTAAGTGCTGTATTATACATTGCTTTATAATAGCGCTTATAGACCTCTAATTGAGCACTTTGTACTCCAAGTTCACACTGACGCAATAACTCTTTAATATGTGTTTTTTGTGCTTGCAATGAATCGTTTCTATTAAAAAGACAACAGCGTTTCTATACTGTTACACTTTTCTAAAAATAAATTTACACTTTTTTAAAATGGAGTTAAAATCTATTTCCTGTTAACCCTTGGCATAACAATTGACCTATAACAATGAAAATAAAAATCAATACTATATAGTTTTCTGAAAATGAGTTTTTTATAAATGAGATTACTATATATTATTTTAAGAAATAAAACGTTTAATGTCATATTGACCTATTTAAACTTATGAGCAATCCAAAATTTTTAAATATTGACAGTTTGTCACTACATAACATCTTAGATGAAGATGCTGAATTAATACCGTTGATGACTCCCGAAGATGAAGAAGAGATAAATCGTGAAGATGTTCCTGAAGTATTACCTATTTTACCTTTACGCAATACGGTATTATTCCCTGGAGTTGTTATACCTATAACTGCTGGTAGAGATGCCTCAATCAAATTAATAAAAGAAGCAAATAGCGGTGATAAAACCATAGGTGTAGTTGCTCAAAAAAATGAGCTAATTGAAGAACCTACCGCTAAAGATGTACATAGAGTGGGTACTGTGGCACGTATCTTACGAATACTAAAGATGCCAGATGGTAATACGATGGTTGTTATACAAGGTAAAAAACGCTTTGAAATTGGTGAATTTGTACAAACTGAACCCTATATCAAAGCAACCGCTAAAGAAGTAAAAGAGGCGAAACCCGCTACTAAAAATGTAGAATTTAATGCTATTATAGACTCTATTAGAGATCTTTCTTTTAAGATTATTAAAGAGAATCCTAATTTACCAAGTGAAGCCTCTTTCGCTATCAAAAACATTCAAAGTGATTCGTTTTTAGTGAATTTTGTTTCATCAAACATGAATTTAAGTGTTGATAAAAAACAAGATTTACTGAATACCAATGACCTTAGAGAACGTGCTTTAAAGATTCTTAAAGAGATGAATGTTGAATTGCAACGTTTACAGTTGCAAAATGATATTCAATCGAAGGTTAGAGAGGATATGGATCAGCAGCAACGTGAGTACTATCTGCATCAGCAGATGAAGACGATTCAAGAAGAGCTAGGTGGCGTTTCGTATGATGAAGAAATTGAGGAAATGAAAGCGAAAGCAAAAACCAAAAAATGGTCAAAAGAAATTGCTGAAACTTTCAATAAAGAGATCGGACGCTTACAACGTATGAATCCGCAAGTAGCTGAATATTCTGTACAACGTAATTATCTAGATCTACTATTAGAATTACCCTGGAATGAATACTCTGAAGATAAATTTGATCTTAAAAGAGCTCAGAAGATATTAGATAGAGATCATTTTGGTTTAGACAAAGTAAAAGAACGCATTATTGAGCATTTGGCTGTTCTTAAGTTAAAAGGAGACATGAAATCTCCAATTATTTGTCTGTATGGTCCTCCAGGAGTTGGTAAAACTTCTTTAGGAAAATCTGTAGCAGAATCTTTAGGTAGAAAATATGTGCGTATGTCTTTAGGAGGCTTACGTGATGAAGCTGAAATCCGCGGACATAGAAAAACCTATATCGGTGCAATGCCAGGACGCTTAATTCAAAATATTAAAAAAGCTGGCACTTCAAATCCAGTATTTGTATTAGATGAAATCGATAAATTAGGTAATAGTCATCAAGGTGATCCTTCTTCTGCTATGTTAGAAGTATTAGATCCTGCTCAGAATACCGATTTTCACGATAATTATTTAGAAGTTGGTTATGATCTTTCTAAAATACTATTTATTGCTACCGCCAATAATATTAATACTATTCCTTGGGCATTACGTGACCGTATGGAAATCATTAATGTAAACGGATACATAATTGAAGAGAAAATCGAAATTGCAAGAAAACATTTATTGCCTAAACAACTGGTAGAACATGGTCTTACAAAAGATGATCTTCAAATTGGTAAGCCCCAGTTAGAAAAGATTGTTGAAGGCTATACACGCGAATCTGGTGTACGTGGACTAGACAAAAAGATCGCAAAGGTAGTGCGTTATGCGGCTAAGTCTATTGCTATGAATCAAGATTATAATAAGAAACTTACCAATGATGATATTATAGAAATACTAGGTCCTGCACGATTAGAACGTGATAAATATGAAAATAATGATGTTGCAGGTGTTGTAACTGGGCTTGCTTGGACACAAGTAGGTGGTGATATTTTATTCATTGAATCTATTCTTTCTAAAGGTAAAGGTGCCTTAAGTATTACTGGTAATCTTGGTAAAGTAATGAAAGAATCAGCAACGATTGCTTTAGAGTTTATAAAAGCAAATGCTGAAGAATTTGGAGTTTCTGTAGAAGATATAGAAAAGCATAATGTGCATATTCACGTACCAGAAGGTGCTACACCTAAAGATGGACCAAGTGCTGGTATTACGATGCTAACATCGTTAGTGTCTGCCTTTACTAAAAGAAAAGTACGCTCTAGATTGGCTATGACAGGAGAAATCACTTTACGTGGCAAAGTATTACCTGTAGGTGGTATTCAAGAAAAGATATTAGCTGCGAAACGAGCAAATATTAAAGATATCATTCTTTGCAAAGACAATAAAAAAGATATTGATGAAATTAAACCTAAATATGTAAAAGGACTTACGTTCCATTTTGTAGATACTATGAAAGAAGTAATTGATATTGCGCTCTTAAAACAGAAGGTTAAAAAATAGTGAATGTAAAGCTCAATTTTTAAAACCTGTACTCCTTCAGTACAGGTTTTTCTTTTCGCAAACTTTTATCCTATCTTTGCTAAAAAACACCTATGTATGGAAGCTTTTTTGACTTTTTTTGAAGAACTAACTACACTACAAAAACTCTTATGGATAGTAGCTTGCCTGTCGGTAAGCTGGCTTTTTGAAGGTGTAGTACCTTTAATAAAGTTTGGTTATAAAAAATGGAGACATGCAGGTGTAAACATTGTTTTTTTACTATGTACAATGGTAATTAATGTACTTTTCGGAATTGCAACAGTAGGCATATTTGGTTATATAGCGACCCATGAATTCGGATTGCTGTATCTAGTTGATTTACCTATCTGGGTCGAATTGATTATTGCGGTAATGTTTTTTGATTTTATGGCGCAATATGTTGTTCATTATCTTTTACACAAGGTAAGTTTTATGTGGCGATTTCATATGATTCACCATAGTGACACCAAAGTCGATGCCACAACAGGTACAAGACATCACCCAGGTGATTATGTGTTTAGAGAATTATTTGCTTTAATTACAGTTATCTTAATCGGAGCTCCATTTGCTTTTTATATGGTATATCGCATCAGTACAATATTCTTTACCTACTTTTCGCATGCAAATATTAATATGCCTGTTTGGATAGATAAACCGCTTAGTTATGTATTCATAACGCCCAACATGCATAAGTTTCACCACCACTTCGAAAGACCTTGGACAGATACGAACTTTGGTAATATATTTTCTTTATGGGATAGAATGTTCGGAACGTTAGTTTATGACGATCCGAGAAAAGTAAAATATGGTCTAGATGTGGTTGATAACGCTCGTGATGAAGATATAGCCTATCAATTTAAAATACCATTTGATAAAAGTATTAAAACTGACTACTAGAGTTTCTGTAATTTTTTTTCTTTCTCTTTCGGTCGTGCCGGAAACACTAAACCAGTACTACTATAGGTATCTCCATAGGTATAGGCAGCTGCATATACCTGATTAATGGCATCAATCACTTGATTCTTACTGAGTTCTTTTAAAGGATGTATAAAAACTGACCACAATAGGTCATCAGCAATTGCATATTTTACATCTAACGCTGTATGAAAATTCGCCTCCATTAAGGTTTCAAAATCTGGTTGTAGCAATTTACTTTTTTCTACAATGGGTGACATGATACGCATCCTATTGTTTTTTGCATCTGTAATACATAGAAACAGTCGCTTATTCATCATAAATTGCCAATTACCCTCAGCTCCTTGCACACTATCTGCCAATACATATAATATCTTTCCTAGCTTTTCATTACCCATGTTTTGAGCAGTAGCTTTAGTAGAAAAAATAAACAGGCAACATAGAAATATGACGTAAACAGAATTTCTCATAATCGAGTATTTTATAATTTGACTAATAAGTTATAAAATCCTTACGCAATCAATACCTTATTTTACGTTTCATAGTATAATTTAAATTCTTACTTTTGACAAATCAATTTGAACAATGCAATTTAAGCACCCCGAGATTCTTTACGCTTTATTTTTGCTACTCATCCCAATTATTGTTCATTTATTTCAGCTTCGTCGTTTTCAGAAAGTACCTTTTACCAATGTAAAATTTCTAAAACAAGTAGAAAAAAACACGCGCAAAAGTTCAAAACTTAAAAAATTCTTGATTTTATGTGCTCGTTTGCTGGTATTGGCTGCTTTGGTTTTTGCATTTGCACAACCTTTTTTTAGCAAACAAAAAAAGAACATCGCCAAGCAAACGTATATCTATTTAGATAATTCTTTTAGTATGCAGGCTAAAGGAAATAAGGGTGAATTATTAAAAAGAGCTGTTCAAGATATTCTAGAGATTTATCAGAAAGGTGAAAATATTAATCTAATAACCAATGAAAAATTCTTAAAAAATCTTACCCAGGAAGATCTAAAAAGAGCCTTATTAACTCTAGACTACCATCCATTAAAACAAGATTTAAACACGATTCTTTTTAAAATAAAAAACAATACTTCAAAAAATAAAAACACTTTAAATGAAGTATTGTTATTATCTGATTTTCAAAATGTTGACAGTGTTAAAGTCGATAGTATAAATTCTTATCATTTTGTTAGGCTTTCTCCAGTAAAAACAAGTAATGTAAGTTTAGATAGTGTGTATATTTCAGATCAGAATAATGAACATATACTTATAAAAACCATCGTAAAGAATTATAATAATTCAAATAATACTGTAACAGTTTCTTTATATAATAACACCATTCTACAAGGTAAATCAAGTGTATCTTTTAAAGATAATACTACGCAAACTGTTGAATTTAGTATTCCAGCAAATAAAACTTTTCATGGTCGCTTAACAATCGATGACACAGAACTTTCATTTGATAACGAGTTATATTTCACTATCAATAAAGAAGATAAAATAAATGTTGCTGCTATTGGTAATGACAATGCCTTTCTCAACAAAATCTACACCAATGACGAGTTTAACTTTGTGAGTTATAAGCCAAATCAAGTAGATTACAGCAAGCTTAATAATCAAAATTTAATTGTATTAAATGAAATAGAAAATATTTCAGGCTCATTAACAAACAGTTTACGATCTTATGTAAATAATGGTGGTAGTTTGGTAATTATACCTTCCTTAAAAGTGCAAAACTATAACACCTTATTTTCTAATTTAGCTATCGGCGGTATTGGTGAAAAAATTACAGATGAATTGGCTGTTACTGATATTAAATTCAATCACCCTATTCTAAAAAATGTTTTTGAACGACAGGTTAAAAATTTTCAATATCCAAATGTAAAGAGTTATTACAAACTTACTTTACGGAATAGTTCAGCAATTTTAAATTTCGAAAATGAAACCCCTTTTGTATCGCAGATTAATTCACAGGGCGGTGCTATGTATGTATTTGCTTCAGCAATTAGCAAAGAGAATTCAAATTTTAAAAACTCTCCTTTAATTGTACCTGTTTTTTACAATTTCGGCAAATTAAGTTACAAACATTCTGCGCTAAACTATACGATTGGCAATCAAAATGAAATAGAGGTAAAAGCACAACTTGAAAAAGATGATATTTTGCAGATTACTAATAACGAAACCAACTTTATTCCATTACAACAAATAGGTACTACATCGGTTATGCTAAGCCTACATGAGCAACCTTTAAAAAGTGGAATCTATCAGTTAAAGAATAAAGAAGAAAACATAAAGAACTTAGCCTTTAATTACAATAGAGAAGAAAGTGATCTCACCTATAGCGATATGTCTGCATTGGCAGAAGAAAATAATAATGTATCTATATACACAAATGTTAAAGATGCATTTACAGAAATAAATAATGAATATAAAACCAATAGCTTGTGGCACTACTTTTTAATCGCTACAGCTATATTTTTACTTATAGAAATACTTTTACTTAAATTTCTAAAATCATGAATGTCTTATTAAAATCGGCCATTATAATTGATGAAAGTAGCACCCATCATCAACTCAAAAAAGATATTTTACTAGAGAATGGTGTCATTACAAGTATTGCGAATACTATTACAAACCCTCATAAATATCGAGTTATAAAAGAAGAAAACTTGCATGTGTCAACGGGTTGGTTTGACACAAGTGTTTCCTTTGGTGAACCAGGATATGAAGAAAGAGAAACGATAAAAAACGGATTAAAAGTGGCAGCCAAAAGTGGTTTTACGGCAGTTGGGCTCAATTCGAATTGTAATCCGTTTATTGATACGAAATCTTTAGTAGAATTTGTAAAAAGCATGGCTACTAATCATTTGGTTAACCTATACCCTATTGCAAGTCTCACCAAAGCCTCAAAAGGTAAAGAGCTGGCAGAATTATTTGATATGTATAATTCTGGTGCTATCGCTTTCGCGGATTATAACAGCGCAGTACAAAATGCCAATTTGATGAAAATTGCGCTGCTTTATGCTCAGAATTTTGATGGACTTGTCTTAAGCTTTCCACAAGATACTAGCATTGTAAATAGAGGAATTGCTAACGAAGGTTATAACAGTACGCGATTAGGGCTAAAAGGAAATCCTACTTTAGCTGAAGAATTACAAATTGCTAGAGATCTATTTATATTAGAATATACAGGCGGTAAATTACATATACCTACTATTACAGCAGCAGGTTCTGTAAAACTCATTCGAGATGCAAAAAAGAAAGGTTTAGACGTAACCTGCAGTGTTGCAGCACATCATCTGGTTTTAACAGATGACGAATTAGAGACCTTTGATACGAATGTAAAAGTGGCACCACCACTTCGTACGAGTAATGATGTTAAAGCGTTACTAAAAGGTGTAAAGAATGGCACCATAGATATGATTACTTCAGATCATAACCCTATAGATATAGAAAATAAAAAACTAGAGTATGAAAATGCATTAGATGGCACCATAGGTTTAGAAAGTATTTTCGGCACTATTAATAGCGTGTTAGATTTGAATACCATTGTGAAATGCCTTTCTAAAAATCCTCGAAAACGATTTGGGCTTTCAGAGATTACTATAAAAAAAGGAGAAAAAGCAAACCTAACGCTATTTAATCCAGATTTCGAATATACGTTTACTAAAAACCATATTGTATCAACGTCAAAAAATGCTGTATTTTTAGATAAAAAATTAAATGGAAAAGTATATGGTAGTATCGCAAATAATAAACTAATATTGAATTAAATATTTTTTAACTTTACATAAATTAACCTAAACACTAAAAAATGGAAAATGTTACAGTAGAAGAAGGAAGAACCATGGCTATTATTAGCTATATAACAATTATAGGTACAGTTATAGCAATTGTTATGAATAACGATAAGAAAAATACGTTTGCTTCATTTCACATTAGACAAGCACTAGGTATTTTTTTGATTTTCGTTGTTGCCGCCATTATAGGTAGGTTTAGCGGTACATTAAGTTGGGTGATCGATATTTTTGGTCTTGTACTTTTAGTAATGGGTCTCATCGGAGCAGTGCAACGTGAAGAAAAATTAATACCAGTATTAGGAGCACAATTTCAAGATTGGTTTAAAAAAATATAAACTAATTTATTATTTATATGAAAATAGCCTACTCTTTTTGAATGAATATTACAAATTTTAGAAAAACTTGTTACTAACAAAGACGTGTATAATTAATTGCTACGGAATTTCTTAACCGGAAATTCATTCGCATTAATTATCTTAGCCAATAGAGGAATGTTTCTTACGAACCATCCCGCAACCAATCATACACAAACTGATAAGCGGAACTCCAAAAAAATACAATTTAGATTATCGAATGTTTTACTATTTTCGGCATTCAAATTGTTTATAATCTAAATGAAAGTTTGTATTGCCGAAAAACCTAGTGTTGCAAGAGAAATAGCTCAAATTTTAGGAGCTACTACAAAAAGAGACGGATATTTCGAAGGTAATGGCTATGCAGTTACTTATACTTTTGGTCACTTATGTACACTTCTTGAACCTAAAGATTATAAACCTTATTGGAAAAGTTGGGATCTTAATAATTTACCCATGTTACCTGATAAATTTGGTGTAAAAATTTCTGATAATAGTGGTATAAAGAAACAATTTAAAATTATCAAATCGCTATTCGATAAGGCTGACATCATTATAAATTGTGGTGATGCAGGTCAAGAAGGTGAACTCATACAACGTTGGGTACTAGACCAGACACATTATAAAGGTCGCGTACAACGCCTCTGGATCTCTTCCCTTACCGAAGAAGCCATTAGAGATGGTTTTAACAATCTGAAAAATGCTGAACATTACAATAACTTATACTATGCAGGCTATTCACGAGCGATTGGTGATTGGTTATTAGGCCTGAATGCTACACGACTTTATACGGTAAAGTATGGTGGTTATAAACAAGTACTTTCTATTGGTAGAGTACAGACACCTACCCTAGCCATGTTGGTAACGCGCTATAAAGAAATTAATGAGTTTACACCACAACCTTATTGGGAATTACAAACTACCTACAGAGATACTATTTTTAACTGTGAAGAAGGACGTTTTCTAAAAAAAGAAGAAGGGCAAGCTTTTGCAGATAAGGTAAAAGAAAGTGATTTTGAAATCACTTCAGTGACTAAAAAGAAAGGTAAAGAGTACGCACCGAAGCTATTCGATTTGACAGGTTTACAAGTCTATTGTAATACTAAATTTAGCTTTTCAGCCGACGAAACACTTAAAATTGTTCAGAAATTATATGAAATGAAGGTAGTTACCTATCCTAGGGTTGACACTACTTTTTTATCTAACGATATATATCCTAAAGTTTCTGGGATCTTAAGTAAATTAACAAATTATCGTTCGTTAACACAACCGCTGTTAGGTAAGAAGATTAGAAAATCAACCAAAGTATTTAATGATAAAAAGGTCACAGATCATCACGCTATTATTCCAACTGGAATTCAAACAACATTACAGTACAATCAGCAACAGGTGTACGATACGATTGTTAGAAGATTTATAGCTGTTTTTTATCCAGATAGCGATGTTTCAAATACTACGGTGATAGGTAAAGCGGCAGATGTATCCTTTAAAACCACCGGAAAAGAAATTGTAAGCCAAGGCTGGCGCATAGTGTTCGCTAAAGCGGATGATACGAAAACAACACCATATTTACTCCCCACTTTTGAAAAAGGAGAAAAAGGGCCACATGAGCCTTCCTTTTTAGAAAAAGAAACGAAACCTCCTCGTAATTATACAGAAGCTTCTTTGCTACGCGCTATGGAAACAGCGGGTAAACAGGTAGATGATGACGAAATGCGAGAGCTCATGAAAGAAAATGGTATAGGTCGTCCTTCAACGCGAGCAAGTATCATTGAAACCTTATTTAAAAGAAAATATATTACACGCGAGAAAAAATTAATTCTTCCAACACAAACGGGGATTGATCTTATAAGCCTGATAGATAATGAATTATTAAAGTCACCTGAACTAACAGGTTTATGGGAAAAACGCTTGAAAGAAATTGAACGCGGTGAATACCATGCCGTAACTTTTATAAATGAAATGAAAAAAATGGTAGATCAGCTTGTGTATGAGGTGCGCACAAGCAAAAAAAATGTAAAATTATTTTCAGAAAACAATAAATCGAAACAACTTACAAAAAAGACAACTAAAGATAAAAAGACCTTACTTGGTAGCCCATGCCCTAAATGTAACAAAGGTGCATTACTTAAAGGTTCTACTGCGTATGGTTGCAGTCAATTTAAAGAAGGTTGTGATTTTAAAATTCCGTTTATAGTTGCAGAAAAGAAAGTGTCGGAAAATCAATTAAAGCGTTTATTAGAAAAAGGAAGTACAACGAACTTGAAAGGGTTTGTTGTTAAAGGTGAAAAGATAACCGCTTTGCTTCGATTGGATGCAAATTATCACATAAAACTAGAGCCTAAAGCAGTGCGTATTAAAAACGCATTGACACCAATAACTTGCCCAAAATGTAAAAAAGGGACACTAATAAAAGGTAACACTGCCTTCGGATGCTCTCAATTTAAGGCTGGATGTGATTTTTTAGTTCCCTTTACTACTTCTGCGAACATAAAGGATTTGAAAAATTACATTTCTTCTATTTAAATGAAAATAAAATAGTTTTTCTGTAATTCTACTTACCATTTTCTTCTAATTTTATAAAAATGAAATCTTTTTGTTAAAAAAAGTGCTTCTAAAAGTATATTCCTAAAATAACTTTCTACTTTTGTTACTGTATAAAATGATATAATGAAGTCTATTCGTCATCTTCTTTCTACTTCAATGTTCTCTATGTTCATTATCACCCTTCGGGGTTAATATTATTTTATACATCAGCACTAGTTATATTTTTAAAAATTTAAACAATCTCTAATTCATTTTAAATGAAAGTTTTAAAGTTTGGAGGCACTTCAGTAGGTTCTGCCAAGAGTATTACATCAGTCATAAATATCGTAAAAAGCAATAGTCAAAGACAAGTAGTTGTGGTATCTGCATTTTCGGGTGTTACAAATGCATTACTTGAGGGTATTACGAGTATTATCGAGAATAAGAAGACCTTTAAAGATGTAAGCTCTGAAATAGTCGATAGACATCTTGAAGTAATTAACGAATTAATACCAAATAAAAAGGCCAAAAATAAGATCTTTAAGTATTTACTTTCAGAGCTTGAAAATTTAGAACAACTCTATCAAGGTATTGCACTTATAGAAGAAATAACGCCAAAAGCAGAAGCTAAAATTGTGAGTTTTGGTGAATTGATCTCTTCGTATGTGATATGTGAAGCTATGAAAACCAATGATATTAATGTTGAACGTATAGATACTAGAGAACTGATCGTAGCAAATGAGAATTATTTTAATGCTCTTGTTGATTTTAAAAGTACGAATATCAATATCAGTTCGGCATTTAAAAATTCTTCTTCAGATGTTATCATAGTTCCAGGTTTTGTAGCTGCTAACAAGCAAGGTGAAACCGTCGTCTTAGGTAGAGGAGGTTCTGATTATACGGCCGCGATTTTTGCCAACGCACTTACTGCAGATGTACTAGAGATATGGACAGACGTTAGTGGTATGTTTACAGCAAATCCTAAACTTGTGAAACAGGCAAGAGCAATTGAAGAAATTTCATATCAAGAAGCTATGGAACTATCTCATTTTGGTGCCAAAGTTATCTACCCTCCTACCATACAACCAGTAATAGATAAAATCCCAATTCAAATTAAAAACACCTTTGCACCGAATGAACAAGGTACTTTAATTTCTACAGTCGATAGTAAATATAAAAATCCTGTAAAAGGTATAAGTCATATAGAAAATATAGCCATCATCACCTTGAAAGGATCTGGTATGATAGGTGTACCTGGAATTTCAAAAAGACTATTTGAAGCCTTAGCTTTAAATTCGATTAATGTAAAATTAATTACCCAAGCTTCATCTGAACACTCAATTTGTATTGCCATCGATGATGTTGATGCTGAAAAAGCTAAAATAGCTATCGATACTATTTTTGAGTTTGAAATAACTAAAAATACTGTTGATCCATTAGTTATAGAAAAAAACTTAGCAATTATAGCAGTAGTTGGTGATCAGATGAAGAGCCATCAAGGTGTAAGTGGTAGAATGTTTAGTACACTAGGAAAGAATAATGTAAATGTAAGAGCGATCGCACAAGGAGCCTCAGAAAATAATATTTCTGCTGTTATTACTCAAAAAGATACTAAGAAGGCACTTAATAGTTTACATGAACACTTCTTTCAAGGCGATTTAAAACAAATACATCTTTTTATCACAGGTGTTGGTAATGTTGGTAGCAAATTATTAGAGCAAATTCAAAATCAAAAAGAATATCTTAATAAACAACTCAATCTAAACCTTAGAGTTGTTGGGCTATCAAACTCTAAGAATCAATTATTTGATTCAACTGGAATTTCACTTGCGAACTGGCAAGAAAAACTAGTAACTGGTGAAAAAGCAGCTATTAATGCTTTTTGTAAAAAAGTAAAAGAACTAAATTTACGAAACAGTGTTTTTGTTGATATCACAGCAAATAGTGAAGTAGCAGAAATCTATCAAGAATATTTATCTCATAATATTGCAGTAGTCGCCTGTAACAAAATTGCATGTTCTAACAAGTTAGAAAAGTATAATTTACTTCAGAAATTATCTAAAAAGTACAATGTCCCTTTCTTATTTGAAACCAATGTAGGTGCCGGTCTGCCTGTTATCGATACACTACATAATTTAATAGCATCGGGTGATCATATTAAATCCATTCATGCAGTTTTATCTGGGAGCTTGAACTTTATTTTTAATAAATTCAATGATCAAAATACATTTCATGATGTGGTAAAATTTGCGCAAGAAGAAGGTTATACAGAACCAGACCCTAGAATTGATTTAAGTGGTGTAGATGTCGCTAGAAAAATATTAATATTAGCAAGAGAAAGTGGATTACAGCTTGAATTAGAAGACATTGAGAATACATCATTTTTAACTAAAAAAAATCTATCGGCTACTACCGTAAAAGATTTTTATATATCGTTGAAAGAGAGTGAAAGTCATTTTCAAAAATTATATTTGAAAGCGAAAACGAATAAAGCACAGTTAAAATATGTAGCTAAATTAAAAGACGGTAAAGCCAGTGTTGGATTAGAAGAAATACCACAAGGGCATCCGTTCTATAATCTAGAAGGAAAAGATAATATAGTAATGTTCTACACGAATAGATATTCTGAACAACCCATGATTATAAAAGGTGCTGGTGCGGGAGCTGATGTGACGGCTTCAGGATTATTTGCTGATATAATCAGAACAGTAAATAACTAAATATGCAAGAGATTAAAATATTTTCACCTGCCACAGTTGCAAATGTTTCTTGCGGATTCGATGTGTTAGGGCTTGCATTAGATAATTTAGGTGATACAATGCTGTTTGCTAAAACACAAGAAAAAGGTGTAAAAATTAATACGATCACTGGTGCAGAATTACCCTATAGTATCAATAAGAATGCTGCTGGTGTTGTTGCACAAGCAATACTTGCAAATCATACAATTGATTTTGGGGTAGCTATAGAAATACATAAAAACTATAAACCTGGTAGTGGTTTGGGCAGTAGTGCAGCCAGTGCCGCAGGTGCGGCATTTGGTATAAATAAATTATTGGGTAACCCCTACTCCAATTTAGAATTAACGCAATTTGCTATGTTGGGTGAAGAAGCAGCTTGCGGTTCACAGATAGCAGATAACGTTGCTGCAGCTATTTATGGCGGATTTGTATTAATAAGGAGTTATGCTCCTTTAGAGATCGTTAAAATACCTGTACCCGAAGAATTACGATTGGTGATTTTACACCCAGAAATAGAAGTAAAAACTAAGGATGCTCGTAATGTATTACCAAAAGATGTTTCGTTAAAAGATGCGGTCACACAATGGGCAAATGTCGCAGGTTTAATTAGCGGATTGCATACTTCAAACTACAAGTTAATTGCTAATTCACTTCAAGATATTATTGTAGAGCCAGCAAGAAAAAAACTGATACCGCATTTCGATCTGGTTAAAAAATCAGCTATAGAAGCTGGTGCTTTAGGAGCTGGAATTTCGGGTTCTGGCCCTTCTATATTTGCCATTTGTAAAGGAGAAGATCAAATGAATAACGTACATGATGCTATGCAAAAATCGTTTAGTGATAAAGGAATAAACTATACTATTTTTAGCTCAAAAATTAATAAACAAGGTATTAAGATAACAGACAATCACTAAAAATGAATTATTACAGTCTTAATCATAAATCAAAAACAGTAAGTTTTCAAGAGGCAGTTGTAAATGGTTTGGCACCAGATAAAGGGCTATATTTTCCAGAGTCAATATCACCGTTACCAGACTCATTTATAGAAAACATTACCAAATACAGCAACGAGCAAATCGCGTTTGAAGTAATTAAACAATTTGTAGGTGACGAAATACCTGAAATAATTTTACAGCAAATTATTAAAGAGACAGTCAATTTTGATTTCCCGCTAGTAAAAATTGAAGAAAATATTTACACGTTAGAATTATTTCATGGCCCAACCATGGCCTTTAAAGATGTAGGTGCACGCTTTATGGCAAGGTGTTTAGGATATTTTAATAAAGAAAGTAATGATAAAGTTACGGTGTTGGTTGCTACTTCAGGAGATACAGGAGGTGCTGTGGCAAATGGGTTTTTGGGTGTTAAAGGTGTTGATGTAGTAATTCTGTACCCCAGTGATAAAGTAAGTAATATACAAGAAAAACAGTTAACTACTTTAGGGAAAAATATAACAGCTTTAGAAGTAGATGGCGTATTTGATGATTGTCAAGACATGGTAAAAACAGCTTTTCTCGATGCTGAAATTGCGAAAACACTTACTTCTGCAAATTCTATAAATGTTGCACGCTGGTTACCGCAAATGTTTTACTTTTTCTTTGCGTATAAGCAAGTGCAAAAGCTTAACAAAGAAATTATATTTTCTGTACCCAGTGGGAATTTTGGAAATATTTGCGCTGGTATTATGGCACAAAAGTTAGGATTGCCTGTAAAACATGTTGTAGCTGCTACAAATATTAATGATACTGTACCTCGTTATTTAGAAAATGGTACGTATGAGCCTAAATCATCTAAAGCAACAATATCGAATGCAATGGATGTAGGTAATCCTAGTAATTTTATCAGAATTCAAGAACTTTACCAAAACAATTTTGATACGATAAAGAACCATTTTTCTTCGTTTTCCTTTACGGATAGTGCAACTAAGAAAACCATGAAAAAAATCTATAGTACTTCAGGTTATATTGCTGATCCACACGGAGCCGTAGGTTATCTTGGGCTAAAAGAGTATGGCTTGCCAGAAGACACCTATGGGATCTTTCTAGAAACGGCACATCCTGTAAAGTTTTTAGATGTGGTTCAAGCTACCTTAGAGGTTAGTATAGAAATTCCTAAACAAATTAAATCGATTATGAATAAGGAAAAAAAGTCTATAAAAATTTCAAATTATCGCGATTTAAAATCTTTTTTACTCAACAATTAATCTGTAATTTTGCTCAGCTAAATTCAAAACTACATGAAAAATACTGCCTTAACTCATGTTCATGAGTCACTAGATGCCAAAATGGTTCCTTTCGCTGGTTATAATATGCCTGTACAATACGAAGGTGTAAACATAGAACACGAAACTGTTAGAAACGGTGTTGGTGTTTTTGATGTTTCGCATATGGGTGAATTTGTAATTTCAGGACCCAATGCCTTAGCGTTGATTCAAAAAACATGCTCTAATGATGCATCAAAATTATATGACGGAAAAGCACAATATAGTTGTATGCCCAATGATAATGGTGGCATAGTTGATGATCTCATTATATATCGTTTACAAGAAGATAAATATGTATTGGTTGTAAATGCTTCTAATATTAAAAAGGATTGGGATTGGCTACAATCTAAGAACGATGTAGGTGCAGAAATGATAGACGTGTCTGAACAATATTCTCTTTTAGCCATTCAAGGACCAAAAGCATCTGAAGCCATGCAATCATTGACTTCCGTTGATCTTGAAAACATGAAATATTATACGGTACAAGTAGCAGATTTTGCAAGTGTTGAAAATGTGATGATCTCTGCTACAGGTTATACGGGTTCTGGCGGATTCGAAATTTATGTAAGAAATGAAGATGTAGAAAAAGTATGGCATAACGTTTTTGAAGCAGGTGCTAATTATGGTATAAAACCCATTGGTTTAGCTGCACGTGATACACTACGTTTAGAAATGGGTTTTTGTCTCTATGGAAATGATATTAATGATACTACCTCACCTATTGAGGCTGGCTTAGGATGGATCACTAAATTCACAAAAGAATTTACAAACCATGAGGCATTAAAAAAACAAAAAGAGCATGGCACAGATAGAAAGCTAATTGCTTTTGAGCTGAACGATAGAGGTATTCCCCGTCAAGGCTATGACATTGTAGATAACAATGGTAAAAAAATAGGTGAAGTGACTTCTGGAACGATGAGCCCATCACTAAAAAAAGGAATAGGCTTAGGGTATGTACCAACTGTTTTTACAGATGTAGGTAGTAGTATCAATATTCAGATTCGTAAAAATGCGATACCTGCTACTGTAGTAAAACTACCATTCTACAAAGCATAAAATTTTAAAAAATAATTATAAAGCGAAGTGTTAAATGATACTGCTTCGCTTTTTTGTATTTTTATAAAATAGATTTCCCGCTTTTCTCAAAACGACATAGAAAAGAATAGTCTCATTTCGAATGAGTTCTAAAAGAACTATGAGAAATCTATATCTTAAAAAATTTATAACCATGAGCAAGTTAACAGAAGAGCAGATACAAGAAAAGCTACAACAATTTCCAGATTGGGATTATTACGATAACGGATTAGAAACGACACTAGAGTTCGAAAGTTTTAGAGATTGTTTTTCTATCATGAGTCGTATTGCTTTTGAAGTTGAGGAGCAAAATCATCATCCTGAGTGGAGTAATGTATATAATAAATTAGCGATTAGACTTTCTACGCATGACGCAGGAGGTGTTACTGAAAAAGACTTTAAATTATTAGAAACTATTGAAAGGATTATTTCTAATTAAACATCTGTAATCAAGTCTGTTCGTTTTCGTCTTACTATTAAACTTAACACAATGAAAAACTTTAAAACTTTATTTTATTCAATACTGCTAGTAGTTCCAATTATTACAGTATCTCAAAACAAAGAAATAACTATTAAAAGCCATAAAGTTGCAGATAGCATTTATATGCTAACAGGATCTGGTGGTAATATTGGTATTTCAATTGGTGAAGACGGTGTCTTTATGATAGATGATCAATTTGCACCATTAACAGAGAAAATTTTAACAGAAATAAAAACGCTAACTGATAAACCAGTCAAATTTTTAATTAATACACATTGGCATGGAGATCACACGGGTGGAAATGAAAATATGAAAAAAGCGGGTACCATTATTGTAGCACATGAAAATGTAAGAAAGCGAATGAGTACAGAACAATTCAGTACCATGTGGAATCGTAAAACACCTCCATCGCCTAAAACAGCACTACCGATAGTTACTTTTGAAAATAGTTTGAAATTTCATTTAAACGGAGAAGATATTCTAGTATTTCATGTGCACAATGCACATACCGATGGTGACGCAATGATTTATTTTAGTAAAAGTAATGTGTTACATACAGGTGATACTTACTTTCAAGGTAAATATCCTTTTATTGATCTTGACTCAGGAGGATCTGTAAATGGTTATCTCAAAGCTATTAAATATGCGATTAACTTAATAGATGATGAAACGAAAATTATACCAGGTCATCTCAATGTATCTAACAAAAAAGAATTGCAAGAATATCTAGCCGTTTTAGAAGATCTAAAATTAATTATATCAAAGGAAATTAAAGCAGGAAAAACCGAAGAAGAGGTAACTAATAATACTTCTTTAACTAAAAAATATGATGATTTAAAGTATGGTGATTGGTTTATAAAACCAGATGTAATACGAAAAACTTATTACAGAAGTTTGATTGCTGATAAAAAATAATTTCACGAAAAATAAGTTAGTATTCTGTTCTTACAAATACGAAACCAAGAAACCTACTGCTAGAATCAGATTACCAAATCTTATTGATTTTAATCTTGAAGAAAAATGGGAGGTTGAAAATTACATATTCTCAAGTTATATTTGTGGAATACCTTCACAGAGTTTTGATACTCCAGATTTTGAAAATTATCAGTTCGAATTTACTGATGATCGACAATTGAATTTACATTTCCCTTCTAATGAAAATTCCCAAACTAAAGAAATGTATTTGTATGGTAAGGATTACCCTGTTTACAATACAATTCTCTTTTACGACAAAGATCACAACGAGATATTGTCGGTCAGTAATATTGTAGAAGGCCAATCAAAGTTAAGGGTAAGATTAGGTTTATATATTTTATACTTAAAATAAACTAGAAGCTAAGTTCTGGCTTCTTTCCTTCTACTCCTCTAAAATAACTGTAAATATTTTGAAAATCTAACTCTTTATTTTCTGTGGTATAAAAAAGATTAGAAATTCTTACCTCTTTATTCTTATAATCTAATGCAACCATAACTATAGGTGCATTTGCCCCTTTAGCCACATGATAAAATCCTGACTTAAATGCTGTTACTTTTTTACGCGTTCCTTCTGGTGCTAACGCAAATATAAATTCATCTTTATCATTGAAAAGATCTATTACTGAATCTACTTTATTATGTGCTTTTGATCTGTCAACAGGTTCTCCTCCTAACCATCTAAAGAAAAAACCAAAAGGAGGTTTGAATAAAGAGGCTTTACCAATATAA
This sequence comes from Maritimimonas sp. 2210JD6-3, assembly GCF_056591795.1. Taxonomy (NCBI): domain Bacteria; kingdom Pseudomonadati; phylum Bacteroidota; class Flavobacteriia; order Flavobacteriales; family Flavobacteriaceae; genus Maritimimonas; species Maritimimonas sp. 2210JD6-3. The sequence continues at coordinate 56,254 of NZ_JBWQOJ010000014.1, forward strand.
TTTACTTTTAATTCTTTAATAAACTTTACAAGCACCGCAATTGGAAAATCAATCCAGCTAGTATGAGGAGCTACAATAATAACATACTTTTTTAAACTCGGAAAATTTCCAATAATTTTCCATCGCAATAACGTAATTAAAATAAACCTAGAAATAAACTTCACTTTTCAATAATACAATTTTATAAACAAAACATCAAATACCTATGAATAGCTGAAGATATTTTGTAATATTATTGATTCAAATTTTTACAATGAAAAATATAATTATTCTTCTTGTCTTTGTCTCCTTTTCAGGAGTCTTTGCACAAAAAAAGGATGGGCCAATTATAAAAAGTTTTGGTCATGTTTATAAGATCGATAAGCCAGAATTGCTATTACAAAAAAATAAAGAGTATAAGGTGATTTTTGATATCTATACCAATACAGGTAAAGAAGGAACTATCAATCCTTTAATTAATACTGTGGCACGTTATTTAAATATGCATGCTCAGAATGGAGTGCCTGCCAAGAATATGAAAGTTGCATTTGTCATGCATGGTAAAGCCGCTAAAGATGCTTTAAGCAATAAGGCCTACAAAGAAAAATATAAGATTGATAACCCTAATGCTAAACTAATTTCTGCACTAAAAGAGGCTGCTGTCGATATCTATGTCTGTGGGCAGTCCTACAAGTCAAGAGGATTGCCTATTGAAGGCTTGTCGAAAGATGTAAAACTTTCATTATCTGCACTAACAGCATTAGTTGAATACCAAGAAAACGGATATAAAGTCATAAATTTTAATTGATCGATGCAAGAGAGTTTTATATATATAATCATATTTGTTATAGCTGTAGTAATTGGCGTTTTAATAGGTATCTATATTAATGGATTAAAAGGCAAAGCTCAAATGAGTGCTTTAGAAGAAAGAGATATACAATTACAGAATTCGCTAAATGCATTACAAGAAAAAATTGACACAACCGAAAACGAAAGAGAAGATATTCGTCGTGAAAAAGATTTTTTAAATACTGAGCTTACACGAAAGAATGCTGAATATGAAAACTTGCAACAGCAAAATCTACAAAGAGACAAAGAACTCGCAAAACAGCAGGAACAACTACGTAAAGACTTTGAATTGCTAGCGAACAATATCTTAGAAAAAAACTCATCTAAGATTACAGAGCAGAATAAAGAGAACTTAAAGACGATTTTAAATCCTTTACAAGAAAAAATTAAAACATTTGAAAAGAAAGTTGAAGATACACATAAAGAGAGTATTGATCGTCATGCAGCATTGCGCCAACAAATCTTAGGATTAAAGGAACTGAATGAACAAATGAGTAAAGAAGCTTTGAATCTTACCAAAGCCCTAAAAGGTGATAGCAAGACACAAGGAAATTGGGGTGAATTAGTATTAGAACGTGTGCTAGAAAAATCGGGCTTAGAAAAAGATAGAGAGTACTTTATACAACAAAGCTTTACTGCTCAAAGTGGTAAAAGGGTGTTGCCAGATGTGGTAATTCATTTACCAGACAATAAGAAAATGATTATAGATTCTAAAGTATCTCTTACTGCTTATGAACAATATATCAATAATGAAGATGATCAAGAAAGAGAGCGTGCTCTAAAAGAACATATCGCTTCCTTAAATCGGCATGTTATACAACTAAGTGAAAAGAAATATGAAGATATCTATGAAATTGAATCACCAGATTTTGTATTATTATTTGTTCCAGTAGAGCCAGCATTTGCAATTGCCATCAACACTGATAATCAATTATATAACAAAGCTTTTGAAAAGAATATAGTAATTGTTACACCTGCTACACTTTTAGCTACACTACGCACAATAGATACGATGTGGAATAATGAAAAGCAACAGCGTAACGCCATTGAAATTGCACGTCAAGCTGGGGCTCTGTATGATAAGTTTGACGGATTAATGAAAGACCTTATTGGCATAGGCAAAAAAATTGATGCTTCGAAAATTGATTACAATCTAGCCATGAATAAGCTTTTCGAAGGAAAAGGAAACCTCATAACCAGTGTAGAGAAAATTAAAAAATTAGGAGCAAAAGCAAAAAAACAATTACCAGAAAATATAGTTGAACGTGCCAACGAAACCGATGATAATTAAACTTCTACAGAACTCGCAAATAAAGGTTTATTAACCATCAATTTATTTACTTTTTCAGCAACTGCATCTAATACCACTTCATTTTCATGACTTGTAATTACTTCATCTATTAATGCAACAATAGTTTCCATATCATTTTCTTTTAATCCTCTAGTTGTAATTGCAGCCGTACCAATACGAATTCCTGAAGTAACAAATGGAGACTTATCATCAAAAGGTACCATGTTTTTATTAACTGTTATTTCTGCCTTCACCAACGCATTTTCAGCCTCTTTACCAGTAATGTTCTTATTTCTTAGATCAATTAGCATCATATGATTATCTGTACCACCAGAAATGAGATGATAATCACGTTTTACGAAAGCGTTTGCCATTGCAGCTGCATTTCTTTTTACTTGTATTTGATAATGCAAAAATTCATCTGTTAAAGCTTCACCAAAAGCAATGGCTTTCGCAGCAATAATATGTTCTAGCGGTCCACCTTGATTTCCAGGAAATACCGCCATATTTAAAATTGAAGACATCATTTTAGGTTTTCCACTTTTTAATGTAATTCCCCATGGGTTTTCAAAATCTTTACCCATCATAATCATTCCTCCTCTGGGGCCACGTAAGGTTTTATGTGTTGTTGTGGTTACGACATGGCAATGTGGCATCGGATCATTTAAAATACCTTTTGCAATCAATCCTGAAGGGTGTGATATATCTGCCATCAATAAAGCACCAACGCTATCTGCTATTTCACGAAAACGCTTAAAATCAATATCTCTTGAATAGGCTGAGGCACCAGCTATAATTAACTGTGGTTTTTCTTGTGACGCTGTTTCTTGAATTTTATCATAATTTAATATGCCTGTTTCCTGTTCTACTCCATAAAATGATGTTTTATAAAGATTACCTGAAAAGTTTACAGGAGAGCCATGCGTTAAATGTCCTCCATGCGAAAGATCAAAACCTAAAATCTTATCTCCTGGCTTTAATAAAGCGTAATACACTGCAGAATTTGCTTGCGAACCAGAATGTGGTTGCACATTAACATACTCAGCCCCAAATAAAGCTTTAGCACGGTCTATAGCTAATTGTTCAACTTTATCAACCACTTCACACCCTCCATAATAACGTTTACCAGGGTATCCTTCGGCATATTTATTTGTTAGAACAGAACCTGCAGCCTCCATAACTTGCTCACTAACAAAGTTTTCTGAAGCTATTAATTCTAGCCCATGTAATTGGCGTTCTTTTTCTTCTTGTATAAAGTCAAATATTTGTTGATCTCGTTGCATTATTAAAATCTATTTGTAAAGGTTAAGCGTTTGTTAAATATGTAGTCAAAAGTAATAATTTCATTTTTCTAATTCACATAAACATTTATATTTGAATGAAATTTAATTCACAAGTTATCAAATGACAATAGCAGCAAATAATCCTAATAGAAAATCATGGTTACATGTATCTGAGAATTCAGATTTTCCGATTCAAAATATTCCGTTTGGAGTCTTCTTAACACGTGATGATATTATAACAATAGGTACACGAATTGGAGATTATGCCATCGACCTTGGGGCTTTACATCAGCTCGGATATTTTGAAGGAATTCCTTTAACCGATGATATATTTTTACAAGATACGTTGAATGATTTTATTGCAGATGGCCGTATTACCTGGAGATTGGTTCGCAATAGAATCGCAGAAATTTTTGACACAGCAAATGGTAAATTACGAGATAATGCTGAGCATAAAGATAAGATCATTTTTAGAATGGATGAAGTTGAAATGCAATTACCCGTTGATGTTGGTGATTATACCGATTTCTATGCCAGTAAAGAGCATGCAACAAATGTAGGAAGTATATTTCGAGATCCTAAAAATGCACTGATGCCAAATTGGTTACACGTACCCATAGGATATCATGGTAGAAGTTCTTCGATTATACCTTCTGGAACACCTGTGCGAAGACCCATTGGGCAATCAAGACCTTCTGAAGGGGATAATACACCAAATTTTGGCCCTTCAAAATTATTAGATTTCGAATTAGAAATGGCTTTTATTACCACTGCTTCAAACGACCTTGGAACCAGAATTCCAATAAAAGAAGCAGAAGAATACATTTTCGGATTGGTATTATTTAATGATTGGTCTGCACGTGATATACAAGCATGGGAATATCAACCTTTAGGCCCATTTTTAGGCAAGAATTTTGCCTCTACTATTTCACCATGGATTGTTACGCTTGATGCTTTAGCACCTTTTAGAGTTGATAACCCGAAACAAGACCCTAAGCCATTGCCCTATTTACAACATGATGGTAAGCATAGTTTCGATATTCATTTACAGGCAGGTATTAAACCTGAAGGTGGTGAAGAAACTATTGTTGCAAACTCTAATTTTAAATACATGTATTGGACCATGGCACAGCAATTAGCACATCACACAGTTAATGGTTGTAATGTGCGTGCGGGTGATATGATGGGTTCTGGTACTATTTCTGGCCCAACACCAGATAGTTATGGTTCTATGTTAGAGTTGACTTGGCGTGGCGCAAATCCTATTAAATTAAAAGATGGTTCTGAACGTAAATTTATTGAAGATAACGATACTGTTATTATGCGCGCACATTGCCAAAATGATGCTGTTCGTATTGGGTTCGGAGAATGCATTGGCAAGGTAGAACCTGCAAAAGAATAGATGAATAGTAAATATTTATTAATAAAGTATCCTTGATTTGCTAAAATCGAGGATATTTTGTTTTTAGATTGAATTCAAGTATATTCGTAGATAGACCAATTAAACCAGATATCATGAAAAAATATAGTATTTATCTTTTTGCAATTATAGTTTTAGCTGCTTGTGGTGGTACTCAAAAAACGACTAGCTATTTACAGTCGGGCAATTATACAAACGCATTTAACAATTCAATTGCGCAACTTACAAAGGATAAAACGAGTAAATCAAACCAAAAACATATTCCGTTACTCAAAGAAGCATATAATAAAGCTGCAGCGCAAGATTTAAATACTATCAACTCACTAAAAGGGCAAAACACACCTGAAGCATTAAAAAAGATATATGGAACCTATTTGAATTTAGACTTAAGACAAGACGAAGTTCGTGTACTACAACCTCTGTATTTCGAAGGAAAGGAAGTGACATTTGATTTTAATGATTATACAACTGAGATAAAGAAAACTAAAAACAATTATTCCTCACGTTTGTATTCGATGGCGATGCAAGAAATGAAAGACGGCAAACTAGGAGCGCGAAAAGCCTATAAGCATTTTGAAGAATTAATTTATGTAAACCCTACCTATAAATCTAATTTAACAGAACTATCTCAAAAAGCTAAAAATCAAGGAAGTAGTTTTGTTTTAGTAAACTTAAAAAATAATGTACGAGAAATTTCTAAAGATAGCTTACAAGGATTTACTAGAATCAATGCTGGCGGATTTGAAAACCCTTGGTTAATTTTTCATGATAAAAAAGATTATAAAGTAAAGTATGACTATCAAGTCGAAATTAATCTTGATAAATTATCATTTACACAACCAGAAACCAAGCAAGAACGTGTGCCACAAGAGCGAAAAATTCAAGATGGATGGCAATACCAATTAGATAGTAATGGCAACGTAATGAAAGATAAAAATGGTAATGATATAAAAGTCGCTAAATATGCTATTGCGCGTGCAGAGGTATATTTATATCAACAGAATAAAGCTTCAAAGCTTGATGGAACTGTAAATATTAAAAATTTAGCTACGAAACAGACAGTATCGAATAACCCAATGTTCGGAGAAGCCAAATTTCAAAATACCTATGGAAAGTACAAAGGTGATCAACGTGCTATAGATCAAAAATATCATCAGGCATTGCAAGCTAAAGAAACTCCATATCCTAAAGATTATTTGTTTGTGAAATACTCAATCAGTAACTTTAAACAAAAGCTTACTGCGTTATTGAGTCAACAAAAATTTTAAACCTTAAACACCATATTATCAGTCAATTATTATTGATTGTAAGTTGCAATATGTAGATATTTTATTCGTTATTCTTAGTAATCTCAAACAGCCAAAAAAGATGAAAAGAATACTTCTCATAGTTATTATAGTATTTATAGTTGTTTCTTGTAGCACAGCTAAAAAAACACAAAAAGCAATTAATACAGGTAATTATATTACGGCTATTAATGCTGCTGTAGAAAAGTTACAATACAATAAATCGAGTAAAAGAAATCAAGATATTATCCTATTATTAGAAGAAGCTTATAATAAAAATACGGATAGAAAATTACGTGAAATCAATTTTCTTAAAAAAGATGGTAATCCTGCTAATCTAGAAAAGATATACAATGCTTATGCAGGTCTTAATAATATTCAAGAGCGTGTAAAAGCATTATTACCATTACGAGTATATGATGAGGATAGAGACGCAAATTTCGATTTTAAAGACTACAATACGCCAATTTTAGAAACTAAGAATTCACTCTCTAGCTACTTGTATGACAATGCTTCTAACCTACTAACAAATGCAAATAACAAACAAGATTATAGAAAAGCGTATCAAGACTTCACATATCTTGACGAATTGAATCCTAATTTTAAGAATACTAGAGATAAAATTGAAGAGGCCTACCAAAGAGGAATTGATTATGTAAGTGTACAGCTTTTAAACGATACGGAAACTACACTACCCGTTAGATTAGAAGATGATTTACTAAACTTTAATACGTATGGCTTAAATGACAAATGGACGCGCTTTCACACCAATATTCAAAAGGATATTAATTATGATTATGAAATGCAATTAAAGTTCAATTCAATTTTAGTGAGTCCAGAACAAATAAGTACGAAAGAATCCTTGAAAGAGAAGCAGGTAAAAGATGGTTGGCAATATGTATTAGATGACAATGGAAACGTTAAAAAAGATAGTTTAGGCAATGATATAAAGGTAGATAAATTTATCACTGCTACATGTAAATTCTTTGAGCATACACAGTTTAAAGATGTGCAAATTGTTGGAAATATAAGTTACTTAGACCTTTCTACAAAACAGTTAATCAATTCATATCCGTTAACATCAGGATTCATTTTCGAAAATGTGTATGCTGATTTTAGCGGTGATAAAAGAGCACTTGATGAAAAGTTACTAAAACTTACTGAAGTTAACGCAGTACCATTTCCAACTGATGAGCAGATGATTTACGATAGTGGTGAAGATTTAAAAAATAACATTAAAGACATTATAAGAAAACACGGTTTTAATTAAAAGCCATCACATGTTTTGTGTATAATAGTTATAATCTTTTAAGACTTTATCAATAAAAGATATTGCATCTTTTTCTTGTGAAGTAATTTGGGCAACATCTTCAATCTTGGCTCGCAGTTTAACAAGTGTTTTATGATCTTTATTAGCCCGCGCTACTTTAAATGTTTCCTTTATAATTCTAGCATCATTATCTGATAACTTAATAACGCTTGGGTAGGTTGGTTGGTAGTCTTTCGTTAGATTTTCAATAATGGTATGTGAAAATTTTGTCGGATCCTTCAACGCTACAACAATAGTATTGGCAGACATATCCCCCACTCGCTGATTATTTTTGGTAAAAAGAATACAAAAAAAACCAATTAATTTTCCAAAAAGAAAAATAAAATAGGTCATAAATATATTGTTGTACAGGTTTAACGATGCCATATACACAAATAATAACATGAAAAGATTGAAATCTACGATACGCATAAACCATCGAATTACATAATCAACAGTATTGGGTTTAAAACCATCAATATTTATAACTCTAATATGCATTAATCTTTTGCCAATAGTTTGCCCATTCATTAATATTTCTGAATACAATGAATAGAATGTAATAGGTAAAAACATAAGTACGTCAATCGCTTTTACAGACCAGTAATCTCCATCATAGGCTTCATTAAAGACTGTGAAATCAAAAAAGCGGATAATTACAAACAAATAGGCAAACTTTATTATGTTGTCAATTATAAAAGCTAATAAACGCTGCCCTACATTCGCCAATTCAAAATTTATATTAACATTTTGAGTTGTATTTATTTGGAGAGTTTTCATTAATAATTATATTAGCTTATATATGAGAGAGGTTGCTTTTATAAGCCAAAATAAAGAAAAATGGTTAGAATTTGAACGTGTCATTTCTAATAATGAGAAAAAATCTCCTGATGAAATTGCCGATCTTCATATTAAAATAATGAACGACTTAGCCTATGCACAGACGTTTTATCCTAAAAGTAAAATAGTTAGCTATTTAAACAAGCTTGCCAAAACAAGTTTTAGCAATGTTTATCATACAAAAAGACAAAGTAAAAACTCTGTTATTTATTTCTTCTTTGATAGTGTTCCATTATTATGTTATAAGTATCGTAAATTCATTTACCTATCGTTCATATTCTTCTTTCTATGTTTTTTTGTAGGATTACTATCTACTTTCAATGACGAGACTTTTGCAAGACAAATCCTTGGCAATAGCTATATAGATCAAACATTAGAAAATATTGAAAGCGGAGATGCCCTTGCTATTTATAAAAGTGGTAGTAATTGGGGTGGTTTCATTGCGATATTAGATAATAACATCAGAGTGGGATTAAACATGTTCCTTTCAGGATTGTTTTTAGGAATCGGTACTGGTTTTTATATTATTTATAACGGTGTGATGGTGGCTGTGTTTCAAGCTTTTTTTTATCAACAGAATACTTTTTTAGATAGTCTAAAAGGTATCTGGATTCATGGTACTTATGAAATATTTGCAATGATTATTGAAGCCGCCGCTGGATATATCATTGGGGCAAGCATACTTTTTCCTGGAACCTTAAAAAGGTTTCAGTCGTTTAAAATAGGATTACGTAACGCTTTTATGATATTCTTAAGCACTATACCTTTTACCATTGCAGCTGCTTTTTTAGAAGGTTATGTAACACGTTATTACAATACCATACCAACCCTATTTTGCTTTATAATTATTTTATTTTGCTTATTAACGATTAGTTACTATTATTTGGTATTTCCGTTTAAAGTGGCTGAAAAATATAATTTGCGTTAATGAAAAAGATACTGCTAATACTTTTATTAACAAGCTTCATAACTTCTTTCTCTCAAGAAGTTGAAGAAACATATAGTGATTCGCATGAATACGACGAGTATGTAGAAGAAGAATACGAAAAAGACTATACAGAATTTTATAATGACACGCTAACATACACTAAAGACATAGATTATTTTAAGAAAAGAGCATTTGACCAAGATCTAAGCGAAAAATATAGTGGACGAGAATTTACATATGTAGATAAATTAAAAAAGAAAAAAGAGTCTCAAGAAAAAATAACAGAACCAGCTCAGAATGCAAAGAGTAAAATAGATACAGGTTTTGTAAAAACTTTCGGAGCGTTTATGTCTAATATTTTCCCATACTTACTAGGAATTGTGGTGGTTTTAATTATTGTAAAAAGTTTTATAAAAACCGATAAAGGTTTTTGGAACTTTAAAAGAACTAATAAGAAACAATCAACAGTACTGCTTTATAATGAAGATGAAGATATCGATGCAAATGATTATGATCGCTTGCTTGCAAGAGCAATAAAAGAGCATAATTTTCGCTTGGCTACACGGTATTATTATTTAGCGTGCCTAAAAAAACTGTCCTTAAAAGGATTCATTAAATATGATAAAGACAAAACAAACACAGAGTATCAATTTGAATTAAAAAACAAAAAATTACGTTCGAATTTTGCCTATATATCCTACGTGTATGATTATGTATGGTATGGCGAGTTTCCTGTTGATGAAATCAAATTCAATATTATAAAAGAAAAATACAAATCATTTATTCAATCTATTTAGTTGCGTATATATAAATTCATAGCAATTCTTATATTACTCACATTTACACAATGTAAGCGAACAAACTGGTATGAGAATTTCCGTGAAAAAGAAAAGAGTCCATTCGGTACCTATATTATCTATAACGAAAGTAAAAGTTTATTTAGTAATAATGAAGTTGAGCTTTTAAAAGAAAATATTTATGATTATTTAGTGAATAATTATCGCGATAATCAAAAAGAAGATTTTGCAAATTATGTTTGTATAAAATATGATGCAAATCGACTTAGCCAAGCAGGTATTCAAGATCTTTTGCAATTTGTTTACAAAGGTAACGACGTATTTATAGCACTTAATCATTATAATTATTATCTAAAAGATGCCTTAGATTTTGAAACAGAGAATGAAAATGAACAAATTTTTGCACCCGTAAACCTTAAAAAGCTTAAAGGATCACTGCATTTAAAAAATGACAAGTTTAGTAAACAAGATTATACACTCGATAGAAATCTTAGAAATCATTATTTTACTAGATATAATGAACGAAAAACACAAATTTTAGGTACACAAAAAGTAAATGGTAAGGATAAGCCTGTTTTTATAAAAATTTATCACGGACAAGGTGCCATTTATTTGCATACACAGCCTATAGCGTTTACCAATTACTATTTGCTTAAAGATAATTACCAATATGCAGAGAATGTCTTATCCTATTTACCCGATAGAAAAATTTTATGGGATCCACATATACGAACGAGTAATTTATCTGAATCAGGAGTAAGTAATAACAGAGCGTCGGTATTTAAATTCTTCTTACAAAACCCTTCTTTAAAATGGTCTTTGTATGTGTTTCTTTTCGGATTACTTTCATTTATTTTGTTTAATGCAAGAAGGAAACAACGTGCAATCCCTATTGTTGAAGATCTTAAAAATTCAACGGTAGAATTTACACATACCATTGCAAATTTATATATAAAAGAAAATGACCATAAGAATTTAGTGGATAAAAAAATTCGCTATTTTTTAGAAAAAATACGTCGTAACTATTTGATAAACACAAATAATTTAAACAATGCTTTCATACAACAACTCGCAGCAAAATCGGGTAGTCCATTAACATCAACAAAATATTTAATAAATTTAATTATTGATTTAAATAAAAAACATGAATGTTCTCAAAATGAACTAAATAGACTTAATACATTAATAGAAAATTTTTTCAATCCAAACGCAAATGGAACAAACCAATAATCAAGAAGAAAATATAGCATTTAAAAGCAGAATAGACCTTACCGAACTTCAAGAAAGTGTTTATAAAATCAAGCAAGAACTTAACAAGGTAATTGTTGGGCAAAAAGAGATGATAGATTTAATAATTGTCGCAATCTTATCAAATGGGCATGCTTTGATAGAAGGAGTTCCAGGTGTGGCAAAAACCATCACTGCTAAACTCGTTGCCAAAACGATAGCTATTGATTTTAGCAGAATTCAATTTACACCAGATTTAATGCCTTCCGATATTTTAGGTACTTCGGTTTTTAATGTAAAAACTTCAGATTTTGAATTTAAGAAGGGCCCAATTTTCGCGAATATGATCTTAATTGATGAAATTAATAGAGCTCCAGCCAAAACACAAGCCGCGTTGTTTGAGGTGATGGAAGAAAAGCAAATAACCATGGATGGTACCACCTATAAAATGGAAGAGCCTTTTATAGTATTAGCTACACAAAATCCTATCGAACAAGAAGGTACCTATCGCTTGCCAGAAGCACAATTAGATCGCTTCTTATTTAAAATAGACGTAGCCTACCCTACCAGTGAAGAAGAACTAGAAATCGTCACTAGAGAACAAAATCTAAAAAGTGAAATGAAAATTCAAAAAATTATCGAAGTAATTTCTGGAGCTAATATTCAAAAATATAAAGAGCTGATTACGAATATTCGTGTAGAAGATCATTTACTAAAGTATATTTCTGAGATCGTTGTAAATACACGAACAAATTCTTTGTTGTATTTAGGGGCTTCACCTAGAGCCACTATAGCGATTTTGAAAGCTTCTAAGGCATTTGCTGCGATTAATGGTAGAGATTTCATCACACCAGAAGATATTAAGAAAACCGCGATACCCATATTAAAACATAGAGTAATTGTAACACCAGAGCGTGAAATGGAAGGTTTAACAAGTGATCAAATAATAGCACAAATAATAGAAGCTGTAGAAATACCTCGATAAGTAAATGAAGAAAGTATATCATTCATTATTTATTAATAATAGATTCTTTTTTGCATTAGGTGCTATCATCGTACTTTTTGTTCTAGGTTTCTTTATTCCAATATTTTTCAGCACCGCTAAAGTATTACTCTTTATAGTGGTCTTATTATTATGTATCGATATAGCGCTTGTATATTCAATAAAAAATGGAATCACATTACATCGTGACTTACCAGAACGACTTTCTAATGGTGATGAAAATAAAATATCAATAAGAATAAAGAATCATTACCGATTTAATATACTCAATACAATCATTGAAGAACTACCTTTTCAATTTCAAAAGCGAGATTTTATCTTTAAAAAATCTTTAAAATTAAATGAGGTTAAAGTTGTTAACTATAAGCTAACACCTACAAAAAGAGGCGAATATAATTTTGGACTTGTAAATGTCTATTTGAATTCTCCATTGCAATTGGCTACGCGAAAATATAGTTTAGGTACAAAAAAAAGTATAAAATGTTATCCTTCATTTTTAAAACTCAGAGAATTCAATATTAAAGCATTTTCTAGTGATGTACATTCTGGAACTAAAAAAGTAAGAAGACTTGGGCATTCTTTAGAATTTGAACAGATTAAAGAATATATTTCTGGTGACGATATTAGAACATTAAATTGGAAAGCCACCGCTAAGAGAAATCAATTGATGGTGAATCAATACATAGAAGAAAAATCACAACCCATCTATTCAATTATCGATAAAGGGCGTGTAATGCAAATGAGTTTTGAAGGTCTCACACTATTAGATTATGCCATTAATGCCACATTAGCGATCTCAAATGTTGCATTAGGCAAACAAGATAAAGCAGGTATGCTAACATTTTCAAATCAAATAAATGACTTGATAGTTGCCGAACAGCGATACTCACAAATGAATCTAATTTCAGAAACATTACATAATATCGAAACCAATTTTTCAGAATCTGATTTTGGTCTTTTGTACGCTACTATTAAGCGAAAAATTACCCATAGAAGCCTATTAATTCTATATACTAACTTTGAAACTATGGATGCTTTAAATAGACAATTACCCTATTTAAGAGCCTTAGCAAAAAACCATTTAGTATTAGTTGTTTTCTTTAAAAACACTGAATTAGAAAAAATTACAAATGTTAAAGCCACCAATATTCAAGCTGTATATGATAAAGTGATTGCAGAAAAGTTTATGTATGAGAAACGTCAGATAGTAAATGAGCTAAAAAAGTATGGTATTCAGTCTGTTTTAACGAAACCACAAAACTTAACAGGTGATACTATAAATGAGTATCTGTCGTTAAAAGCAAGAGGATTAATTTAAATCTTATATTTATAAATAATTAACCAAATCAATAATTATGAGCAACTTAAAATTAAAATTAAAGAGAATCGACCCTGTAAAAGCAGGTCTAATTTATGGTATAACATTGGCTGCAATAGGTTTTATCATCTTCTCGCTAGCCTTTCTATTTGGAGGCCTATTCGGAAGTGCACTTGGCGGGTCAAATGCCTTAGGAGGTATTCTTGGCGGTGGAATTATCGCTTTAATCTTTGTACCTGTACTCTACTTTATTATCGGCTTTATTTTTGGATGGCTAGGAACTACAATTCTTAACTTTGTATTAGGTAAAACTGATGGATTAGATCTAGAATTTGATAAAAATGATGCAGAAATAGCTAATATTGGGAGAGAATAAAAATTGATACACTAATATAAAGAGGTCGTCTAAAAAGTAATTTTTAGGCGATTTCTTTTTTAAATAAATATATTGATTTTTGCTGACGTTCATTTTATTGATTAAAAATTGTCAAGTAAAAAGTAGTTAAGTTGGCCTATATGGTTAAACTAAACTTTTTAAGGTTATGTGCCAATGCAATAAGCCCTATTTCTACATTTACTTTATCAATTCCCCTAAGCATAAAGCGTTTGAAGTTCATATTTGTTTGATGTTGCCAAAAACAGCTTCTACATCCCAACAGCGTTGTTTATGTTTTTTGATACCTTTTTCACTTGTGAGTCTTGTCTTTGCTTTGGCTTTTAATCGTATTAAATTATAGTTGCGTTCTATAATACGGTTTTATTTTGATGCATAACACAAGCTTCTAAGCGGGCAAGCTTTGCAGTTTTGTGCTTGGTAGCGTGTGATGGTTTGCTCAAAACCTGTTTTGGTTTTCTTTTTGTAACTACCTATATTGCCCATAGCTTGTCCCATTAGACAGTAATAGGTGTCTGTGTCTTTATTGTAGTACAGCTCATCTGGATCGAAGGGAGTGGCTTTTCCTTTGTCTTGGTTATATTGCTCTTTATGGAAGTAGTTGTACTTTAAAAAGGCATCTATATTTTTGGCTTCTAAATCAGTATAGTTCTCTTCACTGCCATAGCCTGCATCAGCGGTTATACTTTCGGGTGTTTCATTATAGGATTCTATGTGGTCTTCTATATGGTCTTTTAGCAATGTGGTATCTGCTGTGGTCTGCCCAAGGGTGTAACCCGTAATGTACTGATTATTGATAGAGGCCTGTAGATTGTAGCCTGGTTTGAGCTGTCCGTTTTGCATATAGTCATCCTTCATGCGCATAAAGGTAGCATCTGTATCGGTCTTGCTATAACTGTTCCTGTCTTTTAAGATAGCTTCTTGTTTGTCGTATTTTTTAAGATTAGAAGACCAGTTCTTCTTGGCATAATTCAATTTTTATTTTACTTTTTTATCTATGGCTTTTGTTTTTAAAGCATCATTGATCTTGTGTATTGTTGCTTCCACCTGTTGTGCATCAATAGTCTCAAAGTCTGGGGTGTTGGGGATATGTTGTTCTTCTTTATATACCTGCTCTACATAAGACCAGAGTTCTTTTAATTGCTTTTGGATACGGACTTTGTTCTTTGCAATGGACTTTCCCCATACAAAAGTGTAGCGGTTGGCATTGGCCTCTATCTTGGTGTCATCTACATAATGATCTTTTAAGCTTAATACACCTTGATCTACCAGTAGCAAGACCACTTGGTTGAATATTTTTTTTAAATGGCTTTTTAAGCGTTTGTCCCTAAAGTCATTGATCGTATTATGGTCTGGCTTGTTATGACCACTAAGCCACATAAAGTGGATGTTCTCGCACAAGGCTTGTTCTATCTTTCTTGAGGAGTACAAATTGCGCAAATAGGCATAAATAATAACCTTTAAGAGCATACCAGGATGGTAACTCGAAGTGCCACCACCCTTATAACTTTGCTCTAATGCTGTAATGTCTAAATTATCTACTATCGTGTTTACAACAAGAACGGGATGATTCAAAGGTGTCCCACATGTATCTGCGTAATTCTTTGAGTTGTGAATTGCTTTCAGTTCCTTAATTTTATGGAGGATTCACAGGAGATGCTTTAAAATGGACTGCTGGTAAAAAGTTGTGAATTGCTTTCAGTTCCTTAATTTTATGGAGGATTCACAGGCAATTATTAAAGAGTTACTAGGTATTGAT
>NZ_JBWQOJ010000015.1:0-69132 GCF_056591795.1 Maritimimonas sp. 2210JD6-3
ATAGCAAATGAAATTAAAGAGGTCGTCTAAAAAGTAATATCTTTCTTGAGGAGTACAAATTGCATAAGTAGGCATAAATAATAACCTTTAAGAGCATACGAGGATGGTAACTCGAAGTTGCTACCACCCTTGTAACTTTGCTCTAATGCTGTATGTCTAAATTATCTACTATCGTGTTTACGACACGAACGGGATGATTCACAGGAACTAAATCATCATAACTTGGAGGTAATAAACTTAACTGGCCTTGATGGTAAGTTTTGAAAACTACTTTTTTGCGCATCCTTAAAGTTAAAAACTAACTCAGTAAATTACAAAAAAAAGACTGCCTTTTCAGACAGCCTCTTTACTATCTGTAATCAAACTTTTATTGAATGACTATTTTTTTAGTTTCTTTAAAACCTTTCGATGTGGTAATCTGAATTAAATACATTCCTTTATCTAGATTTGATAGATCTAATTTATTTTCTAAAAACTCATTTTCCACGTTTTTAAAAATGAACGTTTTAACAACTTTACCTTGTAAACTTATCACTTTTACTTGAACAGCAGCAGCGGAGTCTTCCAAATCTATTTCTGTTCTGATTGTTGTAAAGTTTTTAGCAGGGTTCGGATAAAAACTAAGGTCATCTACTTCGACTTCAAACTCATCTGTATTTAAATAGGATAATCTGCCTATAGAATTATTTTTACCGTCTTTTAAGTTACTTCCTGATGAACTGGCGACTCCAGAAACTTTGTCAATATAGATTTGGTCAGCATTTGAACTTGCATCACATCTAAACCTAAATTGTGCATTAGTCGGAAAACTATAATTATTACTAGAAATAGTAGCCGTAGCCGTGTAGAATGAATTATTTTCGAAATCAGTTCCACTAATATAGGTTTCGATAGTCTTCCAAGTGGTGCCATCAAAATATTGCAACCAAAAATCTTCCCCATTTTCCATGCTATAGCTGTAAAAGAAGAATGTTACTTCTAAGCTGCTATACGAAGACACGTTGTAAGCACTCGAAGTCATAGAAGAAGCTATTCCTGAGTTATCTCGAATTCTAATAGAATAATTGCCATCATACGAACGGGAGCTATTAATTCTGTAACAATCTGAACCACCGTCAGACCATCCTTCCCATCCACTCTCAAAAGAGTTATCAAATAATACTTCAGAAGTACTATTTGCGATTGTCGTCACTTGAATAGTATTACTATTAGCAGAGATATTATTGGCAGCATCTTTAGCATTCACATAAAAATTATAATTAGTTGCAGCTGTAAGTCCAGTAATATTTAAGCTAGTTGATGCGGTTGTTGCAATAATACTGCCATCTTGGTAAACGTCATAAGAGATAACATTTACATTATCCGTAGCAGCAGTCCAAGATAAATCTGTAGTAATTTGTGTAGTATTTGTAGCAGTAAGATTTGTCGGTGTTGTGGGTGCAGTTGTGTCTATTGTACTTGTATTGAGCGTACTACTAGCGGTTGAAATATTACCTGTAGCATCTTTTGCATACACAACAAAAGAATAATTGGTTACGATACTTAAACTGGTTACATTATAAGTGGTTTCATTAGTAGAAGCTAATAAATTACCATTCATAAAAATATTATAAGCTGTCACAGCTGTATTGTCTGTAGATGGATTCCACGTAAGTGTTAAAAAAGTTTCGCCAATATTAGAAGCTGCAAGATTAGAAGGGGCAGTTGGAGCTTCAGTATCTTGATTATTTCCGCCTCCATTTATGGTGTGATTCCCTAAACCACTAAAGGTATCAATGCTAAAAGTATCCCATTCAGATGGTACATAATTTGTATTAGGAGCATTCACTGACTGTTTTCTTCTTAGTGTAACATCTTGAGCAAAATTAGCTGAACCACCAGCAAAGGTTCCTATAACGTCAATCAAAACATTATTTTTAAATAAGCCTACAGGGTCATTTCCATTAAATAGTAGCGCATCAGATGAAGTAGTTGCATCAGCAACATTAAGAATCGTCGAATTTGATGAACTATTTGCAATTACAAAAACATCGCCATTTGCTACAGAGCCAGATAGACTATAAGCGGCTCCCCAAGAGCTTCCTCCATTAGTATTTCTTTTTAGTGAATAATCTGATAAGTTAACTATAGCTCCAGTAAAATTGGCAATTTCTAAAGCTTTATTGTTAGAAGAGCCTTCAACATATTCAGAAAAGAACAATTCATCGGTAGTACCAGAACCAGCTCCAGTTAGTGTAGTTATTGAAACAGAATTACTATTAACCGATGTATTACCAGCAGTATCTTTGGCTCTAACTGTAAAGGTATAAGTAGTGTTTTCAGTTAATCCTGTAACATTAAAAGTGGTAGTGGTTGTTGAGTTGAATAAACTACCATCTCTATATATGTCATAAGCCGTAACGGCAATATTATCAGTTGATGCATCCCAATTTAAAGTAGTTTCTGTTTGCGTGGTATTAGAAGCAACTAAATTAGCAGGAATGGTTGGTGCTTGTATATCACCATTATTACCTCCTCCAAATCTATCTTCAGCTTGAGGTCCGCCCCAAATTTCTGTCGCTAAGGCTGGATTGTCTATAAAAGGATTTCTATTTCCTTGTGCAAATGCATTTGCTGACAATCCATGATATTCATTTCTATTGATCTCGATTTGAGAAACAGGATCTTCAGCATTCCACTGTAGAAACAAATCAATCATTGCATCGGGTGTATTCGATGAAGAACCAATACCTACATTAGTAGGCAAACACTGACTTCCATAACGTAAATACATATACATCATCATACGCGCAATATCTCCTTTCCATTCATCTCCAGGATACCACCCTCCATTTGAGTCGCCTGCAGTACCTGAACCCGAGGCAAATTTCTTACTGCTTCTTTGTCCGTTAAAGGTTACATCTGAAGGACGTAGATGATGTGCATCAGAACCAGGGCCAGAAGTGCCAAGATTAGGGGTTCCTAATGATTTTGGGTATGTATGTTCGCGATTCCAATCTGTACCAGCAGTGCCTCCATTTAAATCTTTACTTCGTGTTCTATCTGTTATGTAATTACCATCATTGTCATTGTAACCATAGACTAAGATTATTTTTGACTCTGTGGCATCACTTGGGTCTAAATCAGTTATTTTCGAAGCGTCCCAAACTTGCGAATATGATAAAAATCGTGTATGCGTACTTGTAATTTTTGTGGCAAGCTCATCTTTTAAAGCAGTACCTGTTAAAGATAAATTCACATCATTATAATACGATGGAATCTGAGAAATTGCCATTAATGGTAAAAATAATAGCAAAAAAGTAATTTTTTTCATGTGTTGATTTTTAGGTTAAAATTTGAAAACATGCAAAAATAATAGTCTAACACTGCTATATGTTATATAAAAACCAATTTTATTAACTCATTTTTCAACATTTTGTAAAACTTTTGTAGCTGCAAGATGTTTCTTAACTTTAGAGAGTAAAATTGACTTATGATTTTTATTATTGATAGTGGCTCGACTAAGTGTGATTGGATAGCTGTAAATAGTAGTGGTATTCAGTTATTTGAAAAAATACGTACCAAAGGATTAAATCCTGCAATACTAAGTCCTGATGAATTATTAGGGCGCATTCAAGAAAGTGATTTATTAAGACTGCATAGAGAAGAAGTTGAAGAATTATATTTCTATGGCGCTGGATGTGGTACCGAAGGCCCAAAAATGGCTTTAGAACAAGTGCTTAAAGGTTATTTTAGAAATGCTACTATTCGTGTTGAAGAAGACACATTAGCGGCGGTATATTCTACCGTAGAAAATAATCAGCCAGCCATAGTTTGTATTATGGGAACAGGCTCTAATTGCACTTTTTTTGATGGTGAAAACATATATCAAGAAGTAAAGTCTTTGGGCTACATAATTATGGATCATGCAAGTGGTAATTATTTTGGTAAACAATTAATTAGAGACTATTTCTTTAATCATATGCCTTCAAATTTAAAAGTTTCTTTTGCAGAAAAGTATAATCTAGATCCAGATTTTATTAAATATAATTTATACAAGCAGCCAAATCCGAATGCATATTTGGCTTCATTTGCCGAATTTATGTTTTTAAATAAAGAGAGTAAGTATATTCGTGATATGATCAAATTAGGTTTTGAGCGCTTTACGCGGAATATGATTTATCAGTTTAAAGACAAGTTACATGAAGTACCTGTACATTTTGCGGGATCTATAGCCTTTCTTTCACAAGAAGAAATTAAAGAAGTGGCTGACAAAATGGGTTTTAAAGTTGGTAATTTTGTGAAAAGACCAATTGACGGATTAGTAAAATACCACACAAAATCGATAGCATAATTATTTAATTGCTATCATCGATATTTCTACATTCACATTTTTTGGTAAACGAGCTACCTGAACCGTTTCTCTTGCTGGCGCAGTTTCATTATTAAAATAAGAACCATAAACTTTATTAATTGCTGCAAAATCATTCATATCTGCTATAAAAATGGATGTTTTAACTACATTTTCGAATGTCATATCTGCTGTAGCCAAAACGGCGTTCATGTTTTTCATCACTTGTTTAGTTTCTGCTTCTATATTGTCTAGAACTAAATTCCCTGTTTCTGGGTCTAATGCAATTTGACCTGAAGTGTATAAGGTATTACCGTGAAGTACTGCTTGATTATAAGGGCCGATTGGCGCTGGTGCTTTGATTGTAGTAATAATTTTTTTCATATTTTTTTTTCTATTATTTTATGTTAAAATAACCTGCGATCGGGCACTCGGCGCTGGTCGTATTTTAAATCTTGTAGAATTGATCCTTTTACACCGATAAAGAAATAATAAGTTGCACTTCTACCAAAAGGTATCCAGTTAAAACTCATGCGCCAACTATCTAGATCACGCTCAAAATTTAAACTCGTTGGTGTAATTCCTTTATTCTTAAAGTCATAACCCGATGATATTCCTACATTCCATTTGGGTGACAATTCGACACTTCCAGAAAATTGAAGTGAATTATTAGAAATTTCATTTTCTCTTCTCGAATTACTATAGCCCATACTATAACGAAAACTTAAATTCCATGGAATTATCGCACCATATAATTTGGCAGTTTTGATTTCTTCTTCATCCGATCCGCCTCCTCTCGAGTCAAAGGCGCTATTTCTTGTGTTAAGGTTTCCACCTAACAATGCTTCTGAGTCCCCATCTTTAGCTCTGTTTGACGAATTTGATTTATTTTGACCCTTATTTTTACCTATGTCGTCACTAGATATAGAGTAGCTGGCACTTAAATTAGCACCTGTTAATCTAAACAAACTTCCGCCATTATTAATGTTAAATTTATCTATTTTAGTACCATTAGCATTCAACGCGTAAGGATCTAACGTAGCACCAAAATTCAAGCTCAATTTCTCATTGAAAATTCGTGTTCCGCCAGTCATTCTAACAGGGCTCCATTTTAAAGAATCAGCAGCCATATTATAATTTGTAGAAAAGTTAAGGTTGTTGAGTAAGGTTATTTTCTTGGGTTCTGTTTCGGTAGAGTCTTTAGACATTACTTTAGCCTCTAAAACATTGTTAATTTGTATGCCTATGCTGCTTGAAAGTCCTCTTGAAGGCTGACCAAAGATACCGCCTTCAAATCTACTATACTCTAGTATATCATCAGGATCATCACTCTGTTGTATTTCGTCATAAAAATTACTAAAATCAGGTCTGTAATTATAAGATATCGAAGGTCTTATAGTATGTCTAATCGCTTTTAAACGTCCTTTTTTAAAGATAAATCTTCCGTAAATATTAGTAGAGGCAGCGATACTACCAGAATATTCTCTAAACGACTCGAAACCGTTAATGGTATCAGTTACTACCTGATCACCTATAGGTAAAGAAGCATCAAATTCTCTACGTATCGTTTTTAAATACCAAACTTCATTATAATTAGCACTTGGGGCAATTGTAATATATTTTAGTGCCTTCATATTTGTGCTTGCAGTTACTGTTTGACGTATGCCATTTCGTGCATTTTCAAACATGCCAGCTTTTAAGAATTGATCGTCAGTAGTACTAATTCTATTCTGTAAGTCTAAGTTGTAATTTAAACCCAAGTTTTGAATAGCATTTTTCTTTGCCCCAGATCTTGGTGCGAATGGGTATATACGATCCATACTTACTTGTAGAGAGGGTAGATTCATATCAATACGTTCTGTATTTGTATTTTGAGAATGCGTTAATGAAGCATTCAATTTAAAAGGCGTGCCTACAAAACTCCTATAATAAGAAATCGAAGAATTAAACGTATTTGTTAAGTTCTGTGAAACATTAATTTCGTTTAATGATTCTCTAAAAAATCGACTACTTCCTAAATTTACTGATGCAGAAAATCTAGAATTCGGATTTGATTGTGTGGCTTGACCATGACTCCAGCGAAGATAAAAATTATTAGTTTTACTAAAATTGTCAAAGCCTCGTTGTCCAGAAATTAGATTCTCAAATCGTAAACTAAAATTACCTGTAAATCTATAACGTAGTGCGTAACTCGATTCAAATCGCATTCCCCAGCTACCATTGGTGTAAACATCACCTAAGACAGCCAGATCAACATAATCATTAATTGCAAAATAATAACCGCCATTTTGCAAAAAGAAACCTTGATTTCCATTTTCTCCCCAAGTTGGTAATATAATACCTGATTCTGCTCTTTCTTTACTTAAAGGAGCGTAGAAAAACGGCAGAATAGCTGGCGTGGGCACATCGGCTATATAGAGTTGTGATAAGCCGCCTACTACTTTCTTGCCTGGTACAACTTTAATGTTATTTGTACCTATATAATAATCTGGTTTTTCTTTTTGAGAGGTTGTAAATTTCGCACTGTTTATGTATAGAGTTGAATCATTTTCTCTTTTGGTGATTTCTCCTCTTATGATAACACCAGTTTGTTCTGTAGTTGTATTATAAATTACAGCTTTCTCGTTTTTAAAATTATAAACTAAAGAATCTTGTACAGATTCTTGTCCAGCTTGCTTAAAAATAGGTCTTTGTGTATAAACTCCCGCTGTATCTACAATACCCTTAGCATAGGCCAAGTTTTTTCTGTAATCTAGTATGATGATACCAGCGCTGAGCTCAATATCTTGGTAATTAATTTTAGCATTGTTATAAAGCGTGGCTTTTTTAGTAATAAAATCATTGGCTATATAATCATCGGAGCTCTTTTTAATAATATCGGCTAGCAACTCTTTGGGCACAGGAATGCTATCAACTTTAGTAGAATCGGTTGCATTTATGGTTAGCGGTTTACGAATAGTATCTCTTCTAATACTATCTATTTTAATAGTATCTCTTTTTTTTAAACCAATTCTAGTTTCCCTTTGTATGCCTAATTCTTTTTTATTTAGGTTAGAGGATGATCCCTTTCTAAGAACACTGCCAGAAAACTTGATTGTGTCTTTTTGACTGAAACTAAGCTGATTTACTAAACTAATAAAAAGTAAAGCTAAAAGTATGTGCCTTAGATTTGTGTGCAAAGCGAATAATACTATTTTTGTAAATTATAAAAACGGCTTAGTTTTTGAGTTCACAAACTTACATATATTTTTTGTGTGGTTATGCTTAAAGCTAAGTTAAAAAAAGAGAATATTATTTTTCCCCTAAATAATAGATAAGATAAATGAAAAAGATTGTATTGATTTTATTCATAGTAGGATATTTATGTGCTAGCCCTACTATTGTTAATGCTCAAGAAAAATTTAAAGTAGTGTTAGATGCTGGTCATGGAGGTACCGACCCTGGTAATACTGGCGTAAAAGGTAGTGGTTATTTAGAAAAAAATATTGCCTTAAAAGTTGCTAAAAAGGTGGGAACTAGACTAAATAAATATAAAAATATTGAAGTATTGTACACAAGAAAAGATGATACATTTATAGGGCTTAAAGAAAGAGGGGAGTTTGCACATAAGAATAAGGCCAATATTTTTGTTTCAATTCACTGTGATTCGTTTGATAAGACTTCAGTGCATGGGGCTGGTACTTTTGTTTTAGGCTTGAGAGGTAATGACGGTAATTTTAGGGTGGCCCAAAAAGAGAATTCAGTAATTTTATTAGAGGATAATTATGAAGAGAAATATGATGGATTTGATCCTAATTCACCTGAAGCTGTTATCGGAATCACACTTTTAATTGAAGAATATTTGGATGAGAGTTTATTACTTGCTAGTTATATTCAAAATAAAATTGTAAAGGATTTGGATAGAAAAGATAGATTAGTTAAACAGGATAATTTCCAGGTTTTAAGAGAAACCTTTATGCCAAGTGTATTAGTAGAGTTAGGCTTTTTAACCAATAAAAATGAAGGAGCCTATTTAAATTCAAGTAAAGGACAAGATCAATTGGCTAGTGCAATCTATCAAGGAATACTTAATTACAAAAAAGCATATGATGCAAATACTGTCGTAGATCCACCAAAACCAAAAGAGAAACCTATAACTGTTAAAAAGGATGCACCAAGAGTTTTTAACGGTGTAACGTTTAAGGTGCAAATAGCTTCAAGTGCAAGAAAAGTTACTACGGCATCTCAAAATTTTAAGGGTTTAAAAGGAATTGAACGTGTTAAAGTAGGAGCACATCATAAATATTATTACGGTAAAACTTCTGATTACACTAAAATCAAGAAAATGCAAAAATTAGCTAAAGATAAAGGCTATATAGGTGCTTTTTTGGTGGCATTTAAAAATGGAAAAAAAGTATCTGTACGTTCTGTTTTAAATTCTAAATAAAATAAGAAGGGGTGCTTTCTACTGCCAAAAATTATTAGTATTATTGTTCTATAAATAATACAATTTGAAAATTTCAAGCGAATTAAAAACAGGTGTAATTGCACTTGTAGCCATAGCTGCTTTTATCTGGGGATATAGCTATTTAAAAGGAGAAAACTTATTAGGTAGTTCGCGCTATTTTTACGCGGAATATGACAATGTTCAAGGTTTAGAAACCTCTGGTTCGGTAACGATTAATGGGTTAAAGGTTGGAAAAATAGACCAGATATACTTTCACCCTAAAAAAACAGGTCGTATTGTAGTTCGTTTTTCCTTAGAAAATCCTTATCAATTCTCAAGACAAAGTGTGGCTAGAATTTATAGTCCAGATTTTATTAGTGGTAAAGCTATAAAACTGTTACCAGTTTATGATGGTGATATGGCTAAATCTGGTGATACCTTAAGAGGAAACGTAGAAGTGGGCATTTTAGGAAGTATTAATGATCAAATAGCTCCTTTACAAACCAAAGTTGAGACGTTTTTAAAAAAGACTAATAGTGTGATTAGTAAATTTGATACTGTTTTTGATGATCAGAGTCAAAAGAACTTAAAAGAAGCAATAAGTGGTTTAAATTCAACTCTTTCGACTTTTAGATCAGCAGGAATTTCTTTAAATCAAATGTTATCAAAAAACGGAAAATTAGATTCTATATTAACTAATGCTAGTATTGCTTCTACTAATCTTAACAACCTTACCGATTCTTTAAACAATGCAAACATTAAGCAAACGGTATTAAAACTTGAAAAAACGATTGGTAATTTTAATGCGATTCTAGCTAAAGTAGAGAATGGAGATGGTACTTTAGGTAAATTACTCAAAGATGAAGGATTGTATAATAATTTAGAAGGCGCAACGAAAGAAATGGAAGCGTTATTACGTGAGATGAAATTAAATCCTAAGCGATTTGTGCATTTTTCTTTGTTCGGCAAAAAACCTAAGCAATACAAACCTTCAGATTCTACTGAAGCTAAAAAATAAACTACTTTCTAATTATTTGATTTCGTTGCCTTTAAATTAAAAGTTATTAAAAATTAACCGTTAATAACTTCACTTTTTCTTACTATTAAAACTTAAGATATTTGGTTAGCTTTACGCGACGCTTTTATTGTCGAAAGTAACCACAAACTAAAATAGTACGCCTTAATGCAATACTTGCCAAATATTATTTTTGCCATTCTTTTAGTTGCGGGGATTGGTTTTTTTATAAAGAATATTAAAAAGCTCGCTAGAAACATCAAATTAGGCAAAGATATTGACCGGTCTGATAATCCTTCTCAACGCTGGAAAAACATGATCAATATTGCCCTAGGCCAATCTAAAATGGTTAAAAGACCTATTGCAGGTATATTACATGTAATCGTATATATTGGTTTCATCATCATCAATATTGAAGTAATTGAAATTATTATAGATGGTCTGTTTGGTACGCATCGAATACTGTCATTTTTAGGTGGTTTTTATGGTTTTTTAATTGCGTCGTTTGAAATACTTGCACTGCTAGTTTTAGTGTCAGTCATTATTTTTTGGATTCGCAGAATGATAATGCGAATTCCTCGTTTCTGGAATAAGGAAATGAAAGGTTTTCCAAAAAATGATGCTTTGTACATTCTCTACTTCGAAATGGTGTTGATGATTTTGTTTTTAGTAATGAATGCAACAGATCAACCTTTTCAAGAGGCTGGCAATGGTAATATAATAAGCCAATTTATAGCACCATTTTTTAACGGATTTAGCTCGGAAACAGTACACTTCATAGAACGAGCGGCTTGGTGGTTACATATTGTAGGTATTTTAATCTTTTTAAACTATTTATATTATTCTAAACATCTACATATATTATTAGCGTTTCCTAATACCTATTATGCAAATCTTAAACCTAAAGGACAGTTTACTAATCTTGCTTCGGTAACTAAAGAAGTTCAACTAATGTTAGATCCTAATGTTGATCCTTTTGCAGCTCCTGCCGAAACTGAAACAGAAGAAGTTCCAGAAAAATTTGGCGCAAGTGATGTTACAGATTTAAATTGGGTACAGCTTATGAATGCTTATACCTGCACAGAATGTGGAAGATGTACCTCGGTATGTCCAGCAAACCTAACAGGTAAAGAATTATCACCTAGAGCTATTATGATGAAAACCAGAGATAGGTTAGAAGAGGTTGGGCGAAATATAGATGCTAATGGAGGAGAATTTAAAGATGACGGAAAACAATTATTAAACGATTATATAAAGCCCGAAGAATTGTGGGCATGTACCACCTGTAATGCTTGCGTGCAAGAATGCCCAATAGACATAGACCCATTATCGATTATTATGGATATGCGCAGATATCTAGTTATGGAACAATCTGCCGCACCACAAGAATTAAATATGATGATGACAAATATTGAGAACAATGGAGCAATGTGGCAATACAATCAAATGGATAGACTAAATTGGAAAGATGAAGAATAAATTTAATAAAGAATTATACGAGCTAAGAGATGATCAAGGAAACTTGTTGAGTCCTACATTGCCTGAAGATGTTAAAAATTATCTTATCGATATTGACGGAACTATCTGTGATGATATACCTAATGAAGAACCTGAACGAATGCTTACCGCAGAGGTGTATCCAGACGCGCTAAAAACATTAAATAAGTGGTATGAAGAAGGACATATTATTTGTTTTTTCACATCTAGAACAGAAGAGCATAGAACCTATACAGAGATTTGGTTACGTGAAAATGGATTTAAATACCATAGTTTATTAATGGGTAAACCTCGTGGAGGAAATTACCATTGGATAGATAATCACTTGGTAAAAGCAACACGTTATAGAGGTAAGTTTACTGACTTAGTTGATAAAAAAGTTACGATTCAAGTTTTTGATGACGGTAATCACGAATAAATTTTTTTAAGAATGAATGTACCTACGATGGCAGAAATGATGGCGCAAGGCAAACAACCAGAAGTGTTGTTTTGGGTTGGCTCTGCGGGTAGTTTTGATGATAGAGCAAAAAAAATTACAAGAGCATTTGTAAAAGTATTGCATGCTGCAAATGTTGATTTTGCTGTATTAGGAGTAGAAGAGAGCGCCACTGGAGATGCTGCTAAAAGAGCTGGTAATGAGTTTTTGTTTCAGATGCAAGCTATGACCAATATAGAAATTTTGAATGCCTATGAAGTCAAAAATATTGTTACTGCCGATCCACATTCATTTAACACGTTAAAAAATGAGTATCCAGGTTTAGGGGGAACGTATCATGTTTGGCATCATACACAATATGTAAAGAAATTAATTAAAGATGGGCGTTTAAAAATAGACGGAGATAAATACAAGCAGCAGCGTATCACATTTCATGACCCATGTTATTTAGGAAGAGCCAATGAGGAATATGATGCGCCTAGAGAACTACTAAAACAATTAGATACTCAATTTATTGAGATGCATAGAAACAAATCTAATGCACTTTGTTGTGGAGCAGGAGGGGCGCAGATGTTTAAAGAACCTGAGAAGGGAAACAAAGATATCAATGTTTTAAGAACAGAAGATGCTTTAAAGACAAACCCTACGATTATAGCAACAGCTTGCCCATATTGTAATACAATGATGACTGATGGTATAAAAAATAAAGAAAAAGAAGAAGAGATTAAAGTATTAGATATTATTGAACTCATAGCTATCAACCAAGACCTATAAATAAAAATTTCCCCTAAAATTATGCCCTATATAAAAGACAAAAATCTAATTAATATTTACGAAGAGGTAGATAAGGCGAACCAAACCATAGGTAAACTAACAGATCTTTTAAAAGAAGAGGAAGAGAATAATTCTATACTTAAAAAACACCGTGCTTTACTGGGTATTCTAGGCTTACTTTTACTAATTATCTTTTTATGGTCTTTTTTAAGTAAGGATAAAACAGCTAAAATTAATGATGATTATCTTATTCAAAATAACTTATCACTAGTAGATACTGATAGTTTAGCTTTATTTAGAGATGTGGCAGCTATACAAGTTGCAGATGATGAGTTTATTAATGATGAAGGAGCTGAGCAATCTACAGGTTTAGAGGGAGAAACGATAGTGTATAGTGTACAGATAGGTGCTTTTAATAATTTTAAAGCAAAGTTATTTTCAGATGACTTAGCACATATGAAAGAATTTGAAGAAGGAGGTCTTAACAAATATGCGATTGGTAATTTTATAACCTATAAAGAAGCTTCTGAGCTTAAAAATGACCTAAGAAATCTCGGTTTTAAAGACTGCTTTGTTATTGCGCAATCATACGGAGAACCTGTAAATATACAAGAAGCTCTTCAGTTGAGTGAAGAGACCGAGTATCTGTCAAGTAACTAATTATGTTTAAAGCTTTTCTAAAAGCTGCACGTTTACGCACCTTACCATTATCTATTTCTGGGATTATTGTGGGTTCCTCTATGGCTTATTCAGAAGGATATTTTGATTGGAAAATATTTTTATTGGCTATAGCAACAACTATTGGATTTCAAGTAGTTTCGAACTTTGCTAATGATTATGGTGATGGTGTAAAAGGTACCGATAATGATGATCGGGTAGGACCGAAAAGGGCACTGCAGAGTGGTGAAATTTCACCTAAACAAATGTTAAATGCTATAAAAATAACAAGTGTTTTTACCTTTTTAATTGCTCTTTTACTTATTTATTTTGCTTTTGGTCTTAAAGAAAATTCAAAATATTTTTTCCTTTTTCTGGTTTTCGGATTAGCGAGTATAGCTGCAGCTATAACATATACCATGGGCAAAAAAGCCTATGGTTATAGTGGTTATGGTGATGTTTTTGTTTTTTTATTTTTTGGATGGTTAAGTGTTGTTGGTAGTTATTTTCTATTTACAAAAGAATTAAATTTCATTGTTTTTTTACCAGCGACTTCTATAAGTATGTTAAGTGTAGGTGTACTAAATCTTAATAATATGCGTGATCGTATATCTGATGAAAAAGCAGGTAAGAGAACACTTGTGGTAAAAATTGGTGAAGAGTTTGCCAAGTATTACCACTATTATTTATTGGTAGCTGCTTTTTTATTGGCATTGTTATACACTACGTTTAATTACCAAAAGCCAGTACAATTTTTATTTATAATCGCATTTATACCTATAGCTGTGCATTTATTTACAGTATATAGAAACAAAGATGCAAGATTACTCGATCCAGAGCTTAAAAAACTAGCATTAAGCACTTTCCTATTTGCCGTCTTATTCGCGTTTGGTCAAATTTTTTAATTCATTTTCATTAATTTTAGGGTCAATAAACTAACTTATAATGAAGATTACTTACTTAGGTCATGCAACTTTAGCTATAGAAGTTGCAGGTAAAAACCTTATTATCGATCCTTTTATTTCAGGTAATGACTTAGCAAAAAGTATTGATGTAAACTCGCTAAAGGCTGATTATGTTTTGATTACGCATGCACATCAAGATCATATTTTAGATGTTGAAAGCATAGTCAAAAATACGGGAGCAAAAATTATTTCGAACTATGAAATTGTTTCTCATTACGGCACTAAAGATATCGAAGGGCATCCTATGAATCACGGTGGGTCTTGGCAATTTGATTTTGGTAAAGTAACCTATACAAATGCGGTACATACAAGTTCTTTTCCAGATGGAAGTTATGGAGGTCAGCCAGGTGGGTTTTTACTTCAGACAGACGAAGGAAACATTTATATAGCTGGTGATACATCACTTACGTATGATATGAAATTAATTCCGCTTAAAGCGAAAATAGACTTAGCTGTATTGCCCATTGGTGATAACTTTACCATGGGTATAGATGATGCAGTTATTGCTTCAGATTTTGTTGAATGCAATAAAGTGTTAGGCTATCACTATGATACTTTTCAATACATAAAAATTAATCATATTGAAGCAAAATCAAAATTTTCTGTAAAGAATAAAGAACTTATCTTATTAGCGATTGGTAACCATATAACTATTTAAAATTTTAGAAAATTAATATTATGAAACAACAAATGGTAGGCTGGTTCGAAATTCCTGTTTTAGATATGGATAGAGCTGTTAAATTTTATGAGAATATTTTCCAAATAAAAATTACTGTGCAAGAGTTTGGACCTACACTCATGGGCTGGTTTCCAGCATCTCATGACGAAAAAACTTCTGGCGCGAGTGGCTCATTAATTCATAATTTAAAGCATTATAAACCGTCTGATCAAGGTACATTGGTCTATTTTAATTGTAATAATCTAAGTGATGAACTAAATAGAGTGAGTGCGTTAGGAGGAACAGTATTACAAGAGAAAACTCAAATAAGCCCAGAAATAGGCTATATGGCTTTATTTAAAGATACAGAAGGTAATAGAGTAGCATTGTATTCTAAAGCATAATGCAAGCCACTTTTAAAAGATACATTCTTGATTTTAAACAAGCTAGCGGCACTTCTCGTGGTATTTTGCATACGAAAGAAACCTATTTTTTAATTATCAATAAAGATGGAAAACAAGGAATAGGCGAATGTGGGCTTTTTCGAGGATTAAGTGCTGATGATAGACCTGATTATGAAGAAAAGTTATGGTTGGTTTGCGATAATATTATTAAAGGCAAAGAGTGGCTACTAAATGAAGCCTATGGCTTCCCGTCTATTCAGTTTGGAATTGAGCAAGCATTTTTGTCATTAGAGAGTAGGCATCCGTTCGAATTATTTCCTTCAAAATTTACTAGAGGAGAAGATGTTGTATCAATAAATGGATTGATATGGATGGGTGATGAAGCTGATATGAAACAGCAGATTATCGATAAGATTGCTGCAGGATTTACCACGGTTAAACTAAAAATTGGAGCCATTGATTTTGAAACCGAATTAAGTTTATTAAAATTTATACGTCAAGAATTTTCTGAAAAAGACATTGAACTTCGTGTTGACGCTAATGGTGCTTTTCATCCAGATCAAGCCTTAGAAAAACTTAAAAAGTTATCTGAATATAACCTACATTCTATAGAGCAACCCATAAAACAAGGACAATGGGAAAAAATGGCTAAATTATGTGAACAAACACCCTTACCTGTAGCACTAGATGAAGAATTAATCGGTGTTTTCGATTTTTCTGATAAGAAAAAATTAATTGAAACCATACAGCCCCAATATATCATTCTAAAACCTAGTTTAATAGGTGGTTTTACAGGAAGCGAAGCGTGGATGAAAATTGCTAAAACCCACTCTGTGGGGTGGTGGATTACTTCTGCACTAGAAAGTAATGTGGGTTTAAATACGATAGCTCAATTTACCTATACATTAAATTCAAACATGCCACAAGGTTTGGGTACTGGCGGACTCTTTACGAACAATTTTGATTCACCATTATATGTTGAAAGTGGCACACTAAGGTATAATCCCAAAATGGTATGGAATTTTAATTTGTAAACCCTACATTTGAGAATTAAAGTTAATTAGTATGGATTTTATTCAACAAGGATTTAAAGGAAATACTGAATGGTACAGGTATATAATTACCTTTATTATTGTATTTATTTTCTGGCAGGTAATTGGTATTGTACCACTTATGGCGGTGGCTTTTCAATATTTGGGCGCAGATGTTAATGAATTTATGAAAGCTGGTG
Source organism: Maritimimonas sp. 2210JD6-3 (assembly GCF_056591795.1). Lineage (NCBI taxonomy): Bacteria > Pseudomonadati > Bacteroidota > Flavobacteriia > Flavobacteriales > Flavobacteriaceae > Maritimimonas > Maritimimonas sp. 2210JD6-3. The sequence goes on from NZ_JBWQOJ010000015.1 coordinate 16,394, forward strand.
AAGATGGCTTTGCATCCATTGGTTTGAATTCTAATTTCTATTTATTCTTAGCACTATTATCGCTCATTATGGGATTGGTAGGCTTAATTATAAGTGTAAAATTTATACATAAAAGATACATTAAAACTATTGTAACCGCTAGAATTAAGATTGATTGGAAGCGTGTATTTTTTTCTTTTTCCCTTTGGGCAAGTATTTCGATTGGGTTTATAGTTATTGGTATTTTATTAGAACCTGAAAATCTTGTCTGGAACTTTAGACCAATTCCTTTTCTTATACTTTTGGTGATATCTTTATTGTTAATTCCGTTGCAAACAAGTTTTGAAGAACTTTTAATGCGAGGGTATTTAATGCAAGGATTGGGAATCTTAGTAAAAAATCGTTGGCTACCACTTTTGTTAACGTCTTTAATTTTTGGGCTTTTACATGGTGCCAACCCCGAAGTTGCCAATTTAGGATGGGAAATAATGATTTTTTATATAGGAACTGGACTTATTTTTGGAATTACAACCTTAATGGATGAAGGTACAGAAATAGCTTTGGGGATGCATGCTGCTAATAATATCGTTGCTGCGCTTTTTGTGACTACAAATTGGACTGTTTTTAGAACAGAGGCACTTTATTTAGATACTTCTGAACCATCAATGGGGTGGGAAATTTATTTTACTGTTTTTGTATTGTACCCTATAGTACTATTTATTTTATCAAAAAAATACAAATGGTCTAATTGGAAGCAAAAATTATTTGGTAAAGTTGAAAAGCCAGATTTAATAATAGAGAATTAATTTCATTCTAAATAAAGTGGAAGATTTTAATTTTCATAAAGATTTTCGCCTTAACGGAAAGCGTTTTGTAACTGAAAATGAGTTACTACATCACTCAAGAAAGATTTCTTCACCTATCTTTTCTTTTTTATCTAGTTGGTTTAATAAAGACGATTTCATAATTGTAAATACTTCGGGATCTACAGGAGTACCCAAAGCCATTCAGTTAAAAAAAGAACACATGGTGAATAGTGCGATGGCTACAGGCACCTATTTTAGCCTACCTAGTAGAACTACAGCACTATTATGCCTCTCTACAGATTATATTGCTGGTAAAATGATGTTGGTAAGAGCTTTAGTATTAGGTTGGCATATCGATATAGTAGATCAGACTTCAAGTCCGTTAACGCAAACGAATAAGACGTATGATTTTTCGGCAATGGTACCTTTACAAGTACATAATTCTCTAGATAAACTTTCTCAAATTAAAAAGCTCATTATTGGTGGAGCTGTGGTTTCAAAAGACTTAGAAGCAAAATTACAAGTGGTTTCGACGCAGTGTTATGCAACCTATGGTATGACAGAAACCATTACACATATCGCGGTAAAACAACTTAATAATTTTGATACCATTGCGAGTGAAACGAAGCAATCTGTTACTTCACAAGAAGAGATTACTTCGGTTGCTAGGCAACCTCGTAATGACCTATACATGATTTTACCCAATGTGACCATTTTACAAGACGACCGTAATTGCTTAGTTATTGATGCACCAAAAATATCTGATGAGTTAGTTGTCACTAATGATGTAGTCGATATTATTTCTAAGAATGAGTTTAAATGGTTAGGACGCTATGACAATATCATTAACTCAGGAGGTATTAAATTAATACCAGAACACATAGAAGCAAAATTATCTAAGATTATTGATCAGCTTTTTTTCGTAATTGGCTTACCAGATGAGGTTCTTGGCGAAAAATTGATTTTAATAGTAGAACAGGATACTAACTCGAGAAAAGCTAACAATTTTCTCAAATCTCAAATCTCAAATCTCAAATCTCTAGATAAGTACGAAATACCGAAAGAGATTTATTTTATACCTAAGTTCGTAGAAACTGAGACAAAAAAAATCCAACGTCAACAGACATTAGATTTGATTTTAAAAAAAAGTTGAATTTAGTAATGTTTTTAAAAAGGGAAGGCTACATAATTACTAGAAACTTATCATGAAGCTTCTCCCTAAATGAATAATAGAAAAATTTATCCCAATCTATATATGGTTTGAACTTAAAATTTAAGACTAGAGAGCCACCACCAAGAAAATCTTTCTTTTGTAAATAGGTTAATAAGCTAATTTTGAAGAAAATAGATCAAGAAACAAACTAATACTAAATCACGAAAGTTATTTTCAACCTTCCTTAGCACGAAATGATAACTATCGTTGGTAAGCAGATTTCGGTTTTGAACTACCCATTTGGAAATTTTTAAACTTTAAAATAAATTACCTTCATGCATTTGAAAGCATAGTGATAGAAAGCCAAAAACAAGAAGATAAGTTTTTAACTTTCGGGTTTACGCTAAAAAGCTATTAATTCCTTAAAAAGTAACTTAACGCTTACGTCTCTTACCTTTATGTTTAAATGATTTGTCACTAAAATCAGAAGAACGGTTTCCTTTCTTAAAGCCACCAGAACGTCTGCCACCGCCAAAACCACCACGTTTTTTACCACGTGAACGTTGCTTTTGCTTTTTAGTAACTTCTACAATTACTTCACGTCCTTCAAATTCTTGATGTCTAAACGATGTTAAGACCTCTTCTTCAACAGCTTTATCAATCTCAAAAAATGAAAAATTCTTTAAAATCTCTATCTGACCTATTTCTACATTATTTTTTTTGATATGCTCATTAATGAATCCTATTAATCGTGCAGGATTCAGTTTGTCCATTTTTCCTAAATTAATATAGAAACGTGTAAAGTTTTCATCACCGCTTCTTTTACGCTCTCTAGATGTGTCACCATTAAGATCTGGTGCATCTTCATAATACGACAAAAATTGATTGAATTCTATAGAAACAAAACGCCTAATCAATTCTTCCCTATCTAGACCATCTAGTTTTTTGTAGATTCCGTCAAGATATCCTTCAATTTGAGATTCATTTACCTCTACTTCTTTTACTTTTTCAATAAGTTTGAATAATTGTTTTTCACAAATTTCTTCACCATTAGGTATCTGTTTTGCAACAAACTTTTTACCAATTTTCTTTTCAATTGGCGCGAGCTTTCTCTTTTCACCATTCGTAACAATAGCGATAGAAATCCCTTTATTACCTGCTCTGCCTGTTCTACCGCTGCGGTGTGTATAAGACTCAGCTTCATCAGGTAATTTATAATTGATTACATGAGTTAAACTATTAACATCTAGACCTCTTGCTGCTACATCGGTGGCTACTAACAGTTGCAAATGTTTATCTCTAAATTTTTGCATGACAATATCACGTTGCGCCTGTGATAGATCACCATGTAGCGCGTCTGCATTGTATCCGTCTTCAATGAGCTTTGCAGCTACATCTTTGGTTTCTCTACGGGTTCTACAAAAAACAATACCGTAAATATCTGGATTAACATCTGCTAAACGTTTTAAAGCTGCATATCGATTGCGTTCTGAAACTAAATAGAATTCATGAGAAACATTATCTGTACCAGAATTTACAGTACCTGCATTAATCTCAACAGGTTTTTTCATATAGTTTTTTGCAATCGCATTTACCTCTTTAGGGAAGGTAGCTGAGAAGAGTAGTGTTTGTTTAGAAGCAGGAGTAACCTCTAAAACTTTATCTAGATCTTCTTTAAAGCCCATATTTAGCATTTCATCGGCTTCATCTAAAACAACCCATTGTATGTTTTCAAGCTTTAATTTTTTACGCTTTATAAGATCTACCGTACGACCTGGTGTACCTACAACAATGTGTACACCTTTTTTAAGGCTACGTATTTGTTTTTCGATATCTGATCCACCATACACTGTCAGCACACTTAAGCCTTTTATGTTTTTAGAGAACTCTTCTATGTTTTTACCTATCTGTATCGCTAATTCGCGTGTAGGTGATAAAATGATCGCTTGCGTATCATTTGATGTTGTATTAATTTGTTCTATTATAGGTAAGCTAAAAGCCGCTGTTTTTCCTGTTCCGGTTTGCGCAAAAGCTTTTAAGTCATCTGTTGAACTTAAAATCTGAGGAATTGTTTTTTCTTGAATTGGAGTGGGTTGCTCATACCCTAATGTTGTTAAGGCAGCAACAATTTCTTGACGTAAGCCAAGTGTATTGAATTGAGACATATTTTTTATTTATCTAAACTAAGACTCCAAGATACATGCACGACTAGCAGATAAATAAGCCTCCTGTTTTTTATGAGGGTGCAAAAGTACACTAAATAAATGGAAGAAAATAATTTAAATATCAGTTACTCAAGTGCTTTTAACTGATCTTCAAAATTGCGCGTATTTAAATGCGTAAAGCCGTTAGAAACAATACCGTCTTTAGATACCAGAATTGTTCTAGAAAAATCAAAATGTAACCAATCATTATTTACTTCTTTGTCTAGTAAAAACTGATTTTTAGCATTGAATTGCTGTTTTTTTAGAAAACCATTCCAGTTTTTAGTAGGGAATTTAGAATTGATACCAACAAATAATAGATCGGGATGCTGTTTTTCCAGATATTTTACTCGCTTAGACAGATTTTCTACCTGCCCAACTTTTTTTGGCCAGAAGTAGATAACAGCGTTATGTCCTTTTATAACATCGTTAAGACGAATTTTATTAAAAGAGTTATTATAGATAATAAGTTCAGGTAATTTTGAATCTTTAGGTAAAGCTTCTTTAGCCTTCATTAAAGAATTGATAGTGTTTACAATCTTTTTATCATTACACTTTTCAAAAAAGATGTTTTTTGCTTCGCTTAAATCTTCTGCTGTTAGTTCACTCGATACACATAGATTCCACATAGCCTCATCAAGCAGATTGTTTCGCAACTCATCATTTTTAACCGCAAGAGAAACTTCTTTTAAAAAATACAAAGGCATCGGTTTTTCTTTACCATCTGTCAAGTACTTTTCATAGCTGATATGATTTAGACGTGTTCTCATATATTCACGATATACATAAAATGTAGCTAAATCGTCATCATTATAGTTGATAGTATTTCTATAGTTATAAAAATCTTTCGTAAGCTTAGGATAGTCTGCTAAGGCTAACGCTCTTTTGTGCAAATGAGGATACGCTTCTTTCTTACGATACAAAGGAAATTCAATTAACGCATTGGTATATTTTTCATACAAAGGCGTTACCGCATTGTCTTTTTTAAATTCTGCGAAAAGTGCTTGTTTTATTTGTTTAAGAGAGTCAATTACTTGCTCAAACTTATCGTGTTCTAGTTTATAATATTCGTAAAACGACTTGTTTTCTTTTTCATTGATTAAGAATAGATTAATTAACAGATTATTTCGTTCAGCTCCTGTCCCACTAAAAACTAGTGATTCATCAAAATCCCATGTATTCAATCGTAATAGTAAGCTATCATTAGGTTTTAGAAAAATAAACTGATATTCATTGCCATGAAAGAAACTATAAAGGCCTTCATCGATATCATCGAATTTAAACATAAACCGATTCTTTTCAGATAGATCTACAGAATCTAATAATTTTTCGCCTTTATAGAATAGAACTTGTGACGATTTAGGGTTTACAATTTTTCCTCCAAAATAGGTAGCATCTACTAGATGCTTATCAGTTTTACAAGCGGCAAATAAAAAAGGTAAAATAAAAAGTAATTTATATCTCAATAAAATCTCCATTTTAAAAAATTATCCAAAGCTAACATATTCATCCTAACAGCGCAAAAGTACTTTAAAGCCAATTTTTAGCTTGTTAATTAGATGTTAAATTATCTGGCTTTCATATCGCTAGAAATACTTCATTTCATTACTTTTGCCAAAATTTTAAAAAAGATAAAATGTTAACAGTTTCAAACTTATCTGTTCAATTTGGTAAGCGCGTTTTGTTTGATGAAGTAAATACCATATTTAATAAAGGTAATTGCTATGGTATTATTGGAGCCAATGGTGCAGGGAAATCAACATTTTTAAAGATATTATCAGGTGAATTAGAAGCTACTTCTGGAAACGTTTCGCTAGAAGGCGGAAAACGTATGTCGGTATTGTCACAAGATCACTTCGCGTATGATGAATATACAGTTTTAGATACGGTTTTAAGAGGAAATAAACCGCTTTATGAAGTGAAGAAAGAAATGGACAAACTTTATGAAGATTATTCTGATGAAAATGCTGATAGAATAGGGGAGCTACAGGTACAGTTTGAAGAAATGGATGGCTGGAATGCCGAAAGTGAAGCTGCTGCATTACTATCTAACCTTGGTGTTAAAGAAGATTTACATTATACATTAATGTCAGATATTGACGGAAAATCTAAGGTTCGTGTATTACTTGCACAGGCGTTATTTGGTAGTCCTGATGTATTGATTATGGATGAGCCTACAAACGACCTTGATTATGAAACAATCTCTTGGTTAGAACATTTTCTTGCAAATTATGATAATACGGTAATAGTTGTTTCGCATGACCGTCACTTTTTAGACGCTGTGTGTACCCATATTTCAGATATAGATTTTGGTAAAATTAATCATTACTCTGGTAACTATACGTTTTGGTATGAATCTAGCCAGTTAGCTGCCCGTCAGAGAGCACAGCAGAACAAAAAAGCTGAGGATAAAAAGAAAGAATTAGAAGAGTTTATAAGACGTTTTTCTGCGAATGTAGCGAAGTCTAAACAGGCTACTAGTAGAAAAAAGATGATTGAAAAATTAAATGTTGAAGATATTCGCCCGTCTAGTAGAAGGTATCCTGCCATTATTTTTGAGCGCGATCGTGAAGCAGGAGATCAAATTTTGAATATTGAAGGTCTAAGTAAATCATTAGACGGAGAATTATTATTTAAAGATGTGCATTTAAACCTTACCAAAGGTGATAAAGTGGTGATTTACTCTAAAAATTCAAAAGCGGTTACCGCTTTTTATGAAATTATCACTGATAATTTGAAGCAAGATAGTGGCACTTACTCTTGGGGAGTAACTACCACACAATCGTATCTACCTTTAGATAATTCTAAGTTTTTTAATAATACACTTACACTAGTAGATTGGTTACGTCAATGGGCAACTACCGAAGAAGAACGCGAAGAGGTTTACATTCGAGGCTTTCTAGGTAAAATGATTTTTAGTGGTGATGAAGCGTTAAAGAAAAGCAATGTGCTTTCTGGAGGTGAAAAAGTGCGTTGTATGTTATCACGCATGATGATGATGCGGGCTAATGTATTGTTGCTAGATGAACCAACCAATCACCTAGATCTAGAGTCTATTCAAGCATTTAATAATTCGCTTAAGAATTTTAAAGGAACTGTATTATTTTCTACACATGATCATGAATTTGCGCAAACTGTTGCGAATAGAATTATAGAAATTACACCAAATGGTGTTATAGATAGATATATGAACTTCGATGAATATTTTGAAGATTCAAAAATTAAAGAGTTGCGACAAAAAATGTATTCTTAAGTCAAAAAAGGAAATTATTTGGCTTCCTTTTTTATGGTTTTGAAACTATATATCCTTTATTTGATTTTAATTTCATGTAAAAAACACCTTTGCATTTATAATATGTTTTTCCAGTAAGTTTTACATTTTCTCCACCTTCAGGTAACTCTGCAATAATGGCTCCTTTTGGTGCTGGTTTTAATACATACTTATTTTTCATTTTGGTATGCCATAAACCATCAATCATATAAAAAGTAATACCATCGTGTTTTATTACTTTAGTATTCTTTTTTTTAGTAGCAATAATCGTTTCTTTTTCTTTTATGCTCGTCTGTGCCTGTATTGATTGAATACCAATAACTCCTAAAAGCAAGACAAAGCACCATTTCAATTTTTTCATGCTCCTCTTTTTTGAAATTTCACTTTGCTGTTATAACGAAAAATATGTGGGATTCTTATGACAAGTGCTACTTTTTTCTTCGATTTCTAAACTCGCGTAATAGTCTTTTGTTAAAATCTTGCTCTGCTTTAAAGAGTTTAATCATTTTTTTTCCAGAAATGATACCTTTTAAATTTTTTCTAAGTTCTTGCTTCGCATTAGCGATGTCAAAATCTATGTTGATATAAGCTTCTAGAATTTCATTAGCTTCTTTATCTGACAAATTCTCTACACCGCCTGCCAATCGTATTTTTTTAGTTAAGCTACGTGTTTTTACTATTTTGGCATTAAATATTTTTTTATCATACTCATTATAAACAGGCCAGAATTGTTGCGCTTCTTTAGAACTCAAATCTAATTCTGTAGTAATGAATGCTGTTTTCATCGCCTTGATCTTATCTGTATTACCTCTTTGACCCAAGGCGTAGTTAACAGAAATTGTTAAAATTAATAGTACTAGTATTTTCTTCATCTTTATTAATTTTCTAGCATGATACTTTCAACATCTATGCCATTTAAATAATCGTCGGTTAATTCTATATCTTCGGTGAGTGTAAAATTCTCTATATCAGTATCATCATATACTTCAGCAATTTCATAGGTATTAAGAGAAACCAAATCTTCTTCTATAAATGCATCTAAATCTACTTCAGCCAGTATTGCAGGCGCAGTATCATTAGTATAGGTTAGCAGAAATACCAAAAGAATTGAAGCAGCAACTGCAACAGGAATCATTACTTTTTTTAAACGATTATTTAAGCTAATTACTTTTGGCTCTTCCTTTTTTAATTTTTCAAAAACACGATCTTCTACCGTATCAAAATAGCCTTCGGGTATAGCTGGTTTTTTAACTGAACTAAATACATTGTCTTCAATAGTTTCAAAATACAATTCAGGTAGCTTGAATCCTTCTTCTTTGGGTAGTTTATTCAAATTTACATGTGTTATTACAGTGTTCTCTACCGAATCAAAATAATCGTTAGGGACCGTAAAACCCGACCCTTTTTCTTTTAGCATGTCTAGAAGAGTCTTTTCCATTTTATTGCGTTAATATATTTTGAATTTTCTTTACGGCATGATGATATGAGGCTTTTAGGCTTCCTACAGAAGTATCTAAAATTTCTGACATATCATTGTATTTCATTTCGTCAAAATATTTCATATTAAAAACCAATTGCTGCTTTTGTGGAAGCGTGGCAATTGCTTTTTGTAATTTTAATTGTATCTCATCACCGTTAAAATAGACATCACTTTCTAAATTTTCTGCTAACTGATATTGTATCTCGGTAATATCAACATTACGTTGCTTTGCTCGTTTGTTTAAAAACGTAATGGCTTCATTTGTGGCTATACGATACATCCATGAATACAATTTACTTTCTTCATTAAAACCAGCTATATTTCTATATACCTTAATAAAAGTATTTTGTAAAACATCATCTGCGTTGTCATGATTCAATACAATTTTACGTATATGCCAGTACAAACGCTCTTTATAAAGCGTCATTAATTTCCGAAAAGCACTGTCAAGTGTTTCAGTATTCTTTAATTGTCTAATTAATTCTGGTTCTTCAATCACCAAGCTTGTGTTTGAAACTTAGACCTTAAAGTTACTAAAAGGTTTAAAACCTAATTTTAAAAAAGATAGCTATAGGTGAATGACTAAAAGCTGGCCTTAAATTTTAAGTTCAAAACTCTACCAGATAAGAAATTGGGAATGGCTACTGATTGTTGTGCCGAAATATCACGCACCCAAGTGTTTGTAATGGTATTTTGTACATCAAACATGTTAAACAATTCAAGTCCTGCTGAAAATTCTTTAAATTTTTGAAGCCAGCTAGCATAAGGTTTCTTTTTACCATCTACAAAAACATACGATATCCCAATATCTGATCTAAAGTAATCTTTGAGTCTGTTTTGAAAAATATATGGGTCGGCGTACGATGGCGACCCTCCCGGAACCCCCGTATTATATACCATATTCAAATACATTTTTAAATTAGGATTCTTAGGTAAATAATCCTGAAAAAGTATTGCAAATTTTAAGCGTTGATCGGTGGGCCTAGAAATATATCCTCTATTGTCAATATTTTCTTTGGTGATTAGATATCCAAAAGTCACATATGACTCAGTTCCTGGCACAAACTCTCCGTTTAAACGCATATCTAAACCCGTAGCAAAAGCTTTAGCGTTATTTCTAGCTCTATAGCGTATTTGCACATTATCTACTGTAAAGGGATTGACATCAGATAACGTTTTGTAATAAGCTTCTGTAACAAGTTTAAAAGGGCGATCCCAAAGTTTGAAACTGTAGTCATTTCCTAAAACAAAATGTATAGAGCGTTGTGCTTTTACCTGCGGATTCACCATTCCTAATGAATCTCGCAATTCTCTGTAAAATGGAGGCTGGTAGTAAAACCCCGTAGCAAACCTAAATAGCATATCTTTTTCCCAATTAGGTTTAAAAGCGAATTGTGTTCTAGGGCTAATCACCGTATGATTATCAGGCAGATTACCTTTGGGTTTTACCTTCCAATATTGTAAACGTGTACCTGCATTCACCCAAAATTGGTGTTCATTAAGTTCAAAGCGGTGGCTCCATTGTGCAAATGCAGAAACTCTATTTGTACTTACATCATTAAATGCTCTAACTCCTGAAAAAGGAAAAATAGGGCCAGTAAATGGAGTGTAAGGCTCGTCATTTCTTGGAATTAAGTTTGGTGGTCTTACTGAAAACCCAGCAGAGTCAATCACTTCCCATTCAATAATTCGATCTTTAATATTTTCTATTTGGTATTTTATGCCCGCTTCAAATACATGATCATTTTTTGTAAGATTTGCGCGCAATTGTACATTTGCTATTGCTGCATCTAGATCATTACGTGCATGGTCTAATTGAGACCCTATGGCTTGAGAAAATTCAACATCACCAAAATTTTCACTACCAAAATCGGCATTGACTTCACCAATAGAGTAGCTTCCTAATATATCATAATATTCTTCTTCTTGCGTATTATAAGAAGAGGTTATTAAACTGATGGTTACATCTTTATTTGGTTGGTAAGTGGCTTTTAAAGCTCCGAAAAGTGTTAAGTAATTATCCTTTTCTTGTCCTTGGTAATTTACGGTAAGCGCTTGGGTATTCGCTATTGTACCAAAATTAGTTCTACGTGTCAATGGCTTGTAATCATAATTATTCAAGGAAAAAGTTCCAAGAAAATCAATAGTTAATTTATCTGAAACTGCATATGAAAAGTAGGATTGAATATCTGTAAATACAGGCTCAAAATTTGTTTCAGTGTTTTTACTATTTACAAAAAGGCTATTATTACGATAGCGTGCTCCCAGAATAGCTGATAGCTTATTATCGAACATTAATCCTTCTAAAGTCAAACTGGCACCTAGTAAACTTGCTTCTGCAATAATACCAAACTCTTTAGGCTTTTTATAGGTAATATCTAAAACTGAAGAAAGTTTGTCTCCATATTTCGCTTGAAAACCGCCTGCAGAAAACCGTACATTTCGTGTCATATCTACATTAACAAAACTAAGTCCTTCTTGCTGACCCGAGCGCACCAAAAAAGGTCTATACACTTCGATGCCATTTACATATACTAAATTTTCGTCATAATTACCACCTCTAACATTATATTGTGTACTTAACTCATTGTTACCACTTACGCCTAAGCCTATATTTTTCAATGTACCTTCAATTCCTGCATTCGCACTAGGTAGTTCTTTTGCAGTTTCAACATCAATTTTATCAATGCCTTTTACTTTATCACGATCATCAGTAACGACAACCTGATCTATTTTTTCTGCTCTAAAATTAAGTTTTGGGTAGAAATTTACTGTACGATTTCTTTGAACACGAATTCGCTTTCTAATAGTGTCATATCCTATATGAGTGAATAGTATCGTTACTAACCGTCCAGAGGGAATTTTAAGTTCATATTCACCTTTGGTATTGGTAGCAGTGCCTTTTTGCTCATGACGAATGTTTACACCTTCAATAGGTTTGCCGTTTTGATCTTTAACCACACCTTTTATAGTACCTGTTTGTGTATAAACAGTACTAAAAATACCTAGAGCTAAAAATAAAAAAAGAAATAACTTTTTCAAGAAAGTTGACTTAACCGATAACACTACTTATTTTTTCTATAAAACGTCGCAATATACGTATTCGAATTGTCAACGTTATCGACAACCGTGAGTTTTAATACCTGCTTTTCTTCCGTCAATTCTGTATCATTAAAATCATAGGTAAGCAATCCTCTTTTTGCATCAAATTCCATCAGTATCCATTTACCATTCAACTCTGCTCTGTAGGATTTTATACCTGATAAGTTATCAGTTATTCTAACTTTTAAATATCTATATTTAGATAACCATTGGCCATCTTTAAAATTTATGGGTTTTATTTTAGGTTTTTGATTATCAGAAAATAACGCATAATTACCTAGTGTTTTATTTAAGGTGTAAAGTTTATTGGGTTTTCTTCTTGTCCTAGAATAGTAAGGTTTCCCTTTGGTGGTTAATCTAGCAATAAATAGTTTATCCTGTTCTTCTTTCGTATATTTTGAAACATCAAAAGTTAAAGTGAAATTTTTATGTATGGGTACACCTTGATTGTGTAAACGCACTACATTATCTTCATGTTTAAAGTCAAAATATACATCTTTGTAAAAGCTTTTTTTGGGAAAAGCTACTGTAACCGTACTATCCGTAATCTTATTAAACTCGCTAGCTTTAAAATAATAAGGAGTGACTTTTACATTGTTCTTTATGATAATGCTGTCTTTTTTTCCTTTTACAGGAATAATAAGTTTACTTGAATTACCTTTAAAGTCTTTCGCAATAATTGCTACCTGATATGATTCACCATCTTTGACTTTTAGCAATCCGTTATTTAAAACATTATCATAAATACTCAGTTTATTACTTGGTTCAACAAAACATTTTTGAATGCGTTGTCTCTTTTTATAGTACCTACCATAATCGATATGCGTGTTGATATATCTAGATTCTGCAAAAGAAAAAGTACTTACTTTATGTTGATAAGTCGTTTTACCATTCACTTTCATTTCTAGTTCGTAAATACCATTGTTATTTAGAGCGCCGTCTTGTTTATCAACAACATTAACACCGAAACCAATTGTACCGTAAGCATCTATTTTATTAGCCACTATAGTACCCTCTTTTTTTGATGTTAACGTCAATTCGCGTATGGTATTGGTTTGATCTACATTTGAAGAATCCCCAAATGAGTAGGCGACGGCAGCTCTTATTAATGGGTTTTTCGAATCAGGTATATTAATGCCAAAATGCATTGGGTTAATAGGCTTTGCATTCGCATCTCGTATCTCATAGTGTAAATGAGGTCCGCCAGAACTTCCACTATTACCACTATAGGCAACTACTTCACCTTTTTGCACCTTTAATTCAGTGTTATTTGGGAAGAGTTCAATTTCATAACTTTCTTTTTCATATTGTTTTTGTTTTATATAGCTTTCTATTTTGTCGCCAAATTTTTTTAAATGAGCATATACTGTCACATAATCATTAGGATGTGTTATGTACAAGGCTTTGCCATACCCCCAATGAGAAATTTTGATTCTGGAGACATAACCCTCAGCAGCAGCAAAAACATCCCAACCTGTTCTTTTTTGAGTTTTAATATCTAAGCCTGAATGAAAATGGTTACTGCGTAGCTCGCCAAACGTTCCTGACAAGATTAGAGGTATGTCTAAAGGCTTTCTAAAATAATCTTTTGGATAGTTCTCTTGGCTAAAAGAAATAAAGCATGTACCGATAAAAAATAAAACAAAAAATATTCTCCCCATAATTGCAGGCTAAAATACAGATTAGAATTATAAATAAAAAACATGATTATAAGTATTTGCAGGTTAGTGTTTTACTACCTTTTTTTAATATAAATACTTAAAACAGTTGTTTAATTGAAAGCATAATATTAAATTTGTTGAGAACGCTTATACTCTTTGTATTTGATGAGTAATGTTTTAGAAATAGTTGATTCTCTGCAAGGTAAGTTAGAATTACTACTATCGAAATATGAATTATTAAAAATTGAAAATCAGCAATTGCTTGACAAGAGTAATTTATTAATTCAAGAAATCGATAAACACAAAGAATCAATACACATTTTAGAAAACAAACACGAGTCGTTAAGAATTGCAAATGCAATTGTAGGCAGCAAAGAAGATAAGCATACAACTAAATTAAAAATAAATACGTTAATACGCGAAATAGATAAATGCATAAACCAATTAGCAGAGTGAACTTACAATGAGTAAAAAACTTAGAATAAAAGTTACAATAGGCGATAGGGTTTATCCGCTAACCATAAACAGCGAAGGAGAAGAAGAAGGTATTAGAAAAGCTGTAAAAAAAATTAATGATCTTATTAAAAAGTTTGAAGAAAATTATGAGGTCAGAGATAAGCAAGATGTACTAGCTATGTGTGCTTTACAGTTTGCTTCGTTGAAAGAGGTTAATAGTGTATTTAATTCGCAAGATAGTGTAGCTGTAGAGCGCAAATTAAAAGAAATGAATGCCACTATAGACGCACATTTATAAGTTCTTTAAAATACAACAATTACTGCCTACATTAGTTATTTGTTTATTAAACTCAACACTATTTAATTAGAAAGGGTGAGTTTTAGTTGAGAAAGCGTGCCGTCTCGAACGGATTTTTGACCAACTAGTTAGCCCTAAACCTGTTTTTACGGAGTTTAAAAAACCCCAGACTAGTGTAGGCTTTTTTTATATCTAAAACTAATAACATGGACGGAATGATATTACCAATAGTGATTGGTATTGCAGGCTTAGCTATAGGTTTTTTTATAGCTAAAGCTTTAGAAAAAAATAAAGCATCAGTAATTATAAAAAACGCCAAAAAAGAAGCTGCTTCAGTTTTAAAAGAAGCTAAAATTGATGGCGAAAACATCAAAAAAGATAAGATACTACAAGCAAAAGAAAAATTTATTGAACTTAAATCTGAACACGAGAAAGTAATACTTTCGCGTGAGAAAAAAGCTTCAGATGCCGAAAAAAGAATTCGGGATAAAGAATCTAAAGTTTCTCAAGAACTTGATAAAAACATAAGGCTTAACAAATCTTTACAATCTAAAGAAGACGACTATAATTATAGAATTGAGTTTCTAGATAAAAAGAAAGCCGAAGCAGAAAAACTTCATAAAAAGCAAGTTGAACAGTTAGAGGTAATTTCTGGTTTGTCTGGAGACGATGCTAAGGCGCAATTATTAGAATCTTTGAAAGAAGAAGCTAAAACAGATGCGATGGCCTTTATACAAGATACTTTAGAAGAGGCGAAGTTAACTGCCCAACAAGAAGCCAAAAAGATAGTATTAAATACGATTCAAAGAGTTGGTGTTGAACAAACTATAGAAAATTGTGTTTCGGTATTTAACTTAGAATCAGATGATGTTAAAGGGAGAATTATTGGTCGTGAAGGCCGTAATATTCGTGCATTAGAATCTGCAACAGGTGTTGAGATTATTGTAGATGATACTCCCGAAGCGATTATACTATCTTGTTTTGATCCAGTTAGAAGAGAAATTGCTCGTTTATCGATGCATAAATTAGTTACCGATGGTAGAATTCATCCGGCAAGGATAGAAGAAATAGTAGCCAAAACTCGTAAAGAAATTGATCAGGAAATTATTGAAGTGGGTAAGCGCACAGTAATTGACTTGGGTATTCATGGACTACATCCTGAATTAATAAAAATTATAGGGCGTATGAAATATCGTTCTTCTTACGGTCAAAATTTGTTACAGCATTCTCGTGAGGTAGCGAACTTATGTGCATTAATGGCTTCAGAACTTGGCTTAAACCCTAAGGTTGCAAAACGCGCTGGTCTATTGCACGATATAGGTAAAGTACCTGAAACAGAAAGTGAATTACCACATGCTTTACTAGGTATGGAGTGGGCAAAGAAATATGGAGAGAAACCAGATGTATGCAATGCTATCGGAGCGCATCATGATGAGATAGAAATGAAATCTTTAATATCGCCTATTGTTCAAGTATGTGATGCAATTTCAGGAGCCCGACCAGGTGCGCGTCGTCAGGTATTAGATTCTTACATACAACGGTTAAAAGATTTGGAAGATGTAGCTTTTGGTTTTAATGGTGTTCAAAAAGCATACGCAATTCAAGCAGGTAGAGAGTTGCGTGTGATTGTAGAAAGTGAAAAGGTAGATGATGTAAAAGCTTCAGAACTATCCTTTAATATTTCTCAGAAAATACAGAATGATATGACATATCCTGGTCAGGTTCGTGTGACCGTGATTAGAGAGACTAGGGCTGTAAATATTGCCAAATAAAATTTTACTAATTCAAATGATTAAGAATCCTTTTCAAAAATTGAGAAGAATTTTTTATTTTCTTGGGTGGTATTTTTCAACGACTTCTTTTAAGAATGTTTTATCTACGTGCATATAAATTTCGGTAGTGGTGATGCTTTCATGACCTAACATTTGTTGTATTGAGCGTAAATCAGCACCATGTTCCAGCAAATGCGTTGCGAAAGAATGTCTAAATGTATGTGGACTCACATTTTTTTTAATATCGCTTTTCTCAGTATGTTCTTTTACAATTAAAAAGATCATATTTCTGGTTAATTGCTTACCTCGTCTATTTAAGAATAGGGTGTCTTCAAATCCTTTTTGAGGATTCATATGATTTCTAACTTCATTTTTATAAATAGTTATGAGTTTTTCTGTATAGTTGTTTATCGGTACAAAACGCTCTTTATTTCCTTTACCCAGCACTCTAATAAAACCTTCATTAAAAAAAAGATCAGAGATTCGAAGTGATACTAATTCAGAGACGCGCAATCCGCAACTGTATAAAGTCTCTAAAATTGTTTTGTTACGTTGCCCATGCTGATGAGTTAAATCAACAGCATCAATTATTTTATTAATATCTCCCTCTGAAAGTGTGTCTGGCAGCTTTCTACCTATTTTAGGAGCTTCTATAAGTGCTGTAGGATTGTCTTTTCTATAATCTTCAAAAATCAGATAATCAAAAAAACTTCGTAATCCCGATAATATTCTTGATTGCGAGCGAGGATTGATATGTTTTGCTGTTTCATAGATAAATTGCTGTATAGTTTCTTCGTCAATTGAAATTGGAGTATTTGTTATTTCATTCTCCTCTAAAAAAACAACTAATTTTTTGACATCTCTACCATAATTTTCAATAGAATTCTTAGATAAGCCACGCTCAATTTTGAGATAGTGTTGAAAATCAAATAAAGCTTGCTTCCATTTCATAATGTGGCATCCAGTTTACTAAAATTTGTATATTGCAATTTAAACTAAAAGATTAATTATGAAAAAAACATGTCTGGTTATATTATTAACCATTTTTAGCTTATTAACAACTAACGCTCAAAGCGAAACGAATTTTGGAATAACAGGAGGATATATTAATGGTTCAGGAAAAGCTAGTGTTGCGGGATTTGATGTCGCAGAAGTTGTGGATGGATCAGGTTTTTTTATTGGATTGCTGGCCGACATAGCTGTAGCTGAGAAATTTAATGTTCAGCCAGAAGTTATGTACGCAAGAATAGACGGTGAAGGTGTAATTTTAATTCCCATCATGGCAAAATATTATATTGCTGATAAAATAAATATTCAAGCTGGACCACAATTAGATTTCGCTGTAGGGTTAAATGATTTAGAAAAAGAGATAATTAAGACCACTGGTTTCAGTATTGCCTTCGGAGCTGGCTACGATATCAATGATAGTTTTGCTGTACAAGCTAGATATAGTGTTGGATTAAATAACCGTGTTGATGGTGATATTACAAGACTTTTAGATGGATTTGATATACCAATTTTAAGTAATCTAGTCAGTCCAGAACTTAAAGTGAACACATTTCAAGTAGGTGTGGTATATAAGTTTGATTAATCAATTTAAAACACTCATTATCAACTTTTTGTTAACAACACTGTTGATTAATTGTTAATAAAGCTGTTTATTTAAAAGAAATTGTACTTAATTTGTAGTTATAATTATCAAAAATTAAAATTATGAAAAAATTATTTTTAGTTGCAGTTGTAGCTTTATTTGGGATAACTGCTGTGAATTCACAAAGTTTTAATGGAGGTGTTAACTTGGGATTACCAATAGGTGATGCAGGTGATTTTTACACATTTAACATTACATTAGATTTAAATTATTTATGGGAAGTATCAGATCAGTTTGAAGCTGGGGTAGCTTCAGGTTTCTCTTATAATTTCGGAGATGAAGTAGGAGGTTTTGATTTTGATGACATTAGCTTCTTACCGATAGCTGGAGCAGGACGTTTTCATGCCTCTGAAGAATTTACTATTGGTTTAGATTTAGGATATGGTATTGGGATTTCACCTAGTGGAAATGACGGTGGATTCTACTATGCTCCTAGAGTACAATACGCAGTTTCTGAAGCACTTGATATTGTTGCTGCTTATCGTGGTGTAAGTAGAAAAGGTGGATCTTTTGATGTACTTACCTTAGGAGTTGAATTTAGCCTTTAAGAACAAATAATAAGTATATAATATTTAAAGGAAGCTATAATTAGCTTTCTTTTTTTATTTTAGCAATATGAAGAAGCTAATCATAATAAATGGTCCTAATCTTAATTTACTCGGTAAACGTGAACCAGAAATATATGGCGATACTACTTTTGTAGATTATTATAATGAGTTAAAAGCAAAATTTTCTTCTGTTCAATTAGAATATTTTCAATCAAACATTGAGGGAGAACTTATAGATAAGTTACACGAAGTAGGTTTTGAATATGATGGCATTATTCTAAATGCTGCGGCTTATACGCATACTTCTATTGGTATAGGCGATGCGGTTAAAGGAATAGCAACTCCCGTTATTGAAGTACATATTTCAAATGTATATGCTCGCGAAGAATTTAGACATAAATCGTACATCTCACCAAATGCAGCAGGAATAGTGATTGGATTCGGTTTAAATGGTTACGAATTAGCTGTTCAGTCTTTTACTAAATAAAAGCCTAATTATTAGTATTCTAGAAAGAATATTAAATTTACATTTTGCTATCAATAAACTTTATTACTTTTTCTTCTCTTTTTAAAATTGATTGGTATATGGCTTCAGCCTTAGCAATAATGATATCTGCAAAGGCTCTATCTTTAATATCTTTTGCATTAATACGTACATTAAAATACGCACCAATTACAGCGGCTCTAGCACATAATATTCCAACGCCAGCATCAGATAGTGAACTTTGTAATCCTTCTTTAAGCATAGCTTCCATTATTTCCATCGAATCATGAGCAGTTTTCATTACCTCAAAAGGAATTTCGGTTGCATATTTGGTAGCACTTTCAATAGCTTTTTTTCGAAGCTCTTTTTCTTGGTCAGTATTTTTTGGCATTCTAAAGCCTTCAATAATCTTATTAAAAGCACGTGTATCTTCATCTACTAGAAACAAGAGTCTTTCTTTATAAGCTTGTCCTTTTTCTGCCCATTTAGAATAAAATTCCCATTTGTCGTCCCAACCAGGTTTATGTGCTGATAGATTTGCTACCATGGTTCCTAAAGAAACACCTAAAGCACCTACGTATGCAGAAATAGATCCGCCGCCAGGCGCCATAGATTCGCTAGCAGTTTCATCGGCAAAAGCATTTAATTTAAAATCTACAAGCTTTTTAGTATTGTTGTTAAGTTGATATTCAATAATCTTTTCTTCTGGATTAAAAGGCTTTAAATCGTCTAAACCTAGAGATTTTACTGCAATTTTAATTTTCTCACCTTCAGCAATACCTAAAGAGCGTCCTTGTTTCATTAAATAGTAATCAGCAGCATCGAGCATCGCTTTTAATGGAACCAAACCTATCAATTCTGAACCTGTTACACGCAACCCTCTTGATTCAGCTGCTTTACAGCTTTCATCAAAAGCTCTATGCATGGGTGTTATAGAAATATTCGTAAGATTGTAAGAAATTTGGGCAATCCCATATTCTTCTATATACCATCCAATACCTTTTACTGCTTTTAGCTTACCTGCAATGCGTATGGGCTCACCATTACTATCTAAAACTTTTTTTCCTGTGATAGGATTTCCTTCTCGTTTAATACGACCTGCTTCTCGAATATCAAAAGCTATGGCATTTGCCCTTCGGGTAGAAGTAGTGTTTAAATTAATATTATAAGCTACTAAAAAGTCTCTTGCAGAAATCGCTATCGCACCTGTTTTTGAAACACTAGCGTTGAATGCTGCAGGGCCAAAATCTGGTTTCCACGTTGGATCAATCAGTTTTTTTGGTAAACCTTCATATTCACCTGAACGGCAATTTGCCAAGTTTTTACGTTTTTCTTCTGTAGCAGCTTCTTCATAAAAATAACCAGGAATACCCAACGCATCACCAATACGTTTTCCTAAGGCATGTGCATAGGTGGCAGTTTCTTCTAGTGAAATGCCAGAAATAGGTACTAAAGGACAAACATCTGTTGCACCAAATCTCGGGTGTTCACCTGTGTGTTTGCTCATATCGATCAATTCAGAAGCTTTTTTTACCAATCTAAAAGCAGCTTCAATAACTAGTTTTGGTTCACCAACAAACGTAATTACGGTTCTATTTGTTGCTTTACCAGGATCAATATCAAGTAGCTTTATACCTTCGACAGTTTCAACTGTGTGGGCAATTTCATTGATCTTATCTAAATCGCGCCCTTCACTAATATTTGGTACGCATTTTATAAGTTGTTTTTGCATAGTTAGGCTTAAATTTCATATCAAAAATAAACTAGTTTTGTTAAAAGTGAATCTTTTTTATGATAAAATATACTGTAGAACATCGTAATTTTTCTATTTTTGGCATTTCTAAAAAATAAACAATGAAATACTTTAAATCAATACTATTTATAGCAGCTACTATTACATTAGTGGCATGTAATAAGCAAGGAACTACTACTAAAGAATTAAAAACAGAAATTGATTCTGTAAGCTATGCCCTAGGAATGAATATGGCGAATCAAACAAAAGCTAACTTTCAAGAAATAAATCAAGATGTTTATATTCAGGGGTTTGAAAACGGATTAGATTCCACAAATCTATTGTTAGCTCAAAAAGATGCTGGGCAGGTAATCAATAACTTCTTTAGAAAACGACAGATGGAGAAGCAACAACAGATGCAAGAAGAAGCATTGAAAAAAGCAGAGGCAGAATTTGGTAATGTGAAAAAAGAAGGAGAAGATTTTTTAGCAGAAAATAAGAATAAAGAAGGTGTAAAAACTACTGAAAGTGGTTTGCAGTATGTTGTTTTAAAGGAAGGAACTGGAGCAAAGCCAAAAGCTACTGATAAAGTTAAAGTTCATTATCATGGTACTTTACTCGATGGAACTGTTTTTGATAGTTCAGTAGATAGAGGAACTCCTCAAGATTTTTTTGCAAATCAGGTTATAAAAGGTTGGACAGAAGGTTTACAATTAATGTCTCCAGGTTCTAAATATAGATTTTATATTCCTCAAGAGTTAGGCTATGGCGCTTTTCCGAGAAAAGGTGGTAAAATTAGACCCTTTGATGCTTTAATTTTTGATGTAGAATTGTTAGAAATTGTTAAATAATTTATTGCAATCATTGATAAATAAAGAAAAGAGAAGCTGAAAAAGCTTCTCTTTTTTGTTAATAAATACTAAGTAAGTATTTGGTTTTCAAAACAAAATGTACTATATTTGAATAATTAATTTTCACTATAAATAATATTTATGAAGAAAATTATACTTTCTCCTCTTTAAAAACCAAATAGTTTCAGATTATTTGGTTTTTTATTTTTAGCTGTTTAATTCTTCTAGTTCTAATTGGTAATCATATTGCAAATCTTCGTGTAAAGTGCTAATATTTTTATAAATTAATAAAAGCTGCCTTTCAAAAATATTCGTTAATACCGTATTTCTATAGATTGAGGGTTTCATTTGTTTTAAAACTTTACAAAAGTGTAGTAATAATTCAATTTCGGTTTCTTTTTGTTTAGAATAACGTATATATTTTTTGACCATTCGTAAGATCTTACGAATGCTTTTTTTAATATAAAAATAACTCTTCGTATTTATTTGCGTGAATTGATAATCAATTTCTTCTTTTACACTTTCTATATAACCAGTTTCATAATCAGCTTCAAATAATAAATAGGTAAGGAGTTCTTTATTTTCTTTTTTGAATTTTGACAAACGTAGGCATAATGCTACCAATTCTGATTGAGATTTATGTGTAAGCTCTGATTTAAGCTCTTTGACTGTGGCAGTTTTCATACTAAGAAATTCTTATGACGAATGTACTGTTTTTTAAGAAGTGATTTTTGTAATTGTGCTTATCGATTTGTATAAGAGCAGTAACGAATTAAAATATGTTACTAGTAGTTATCTTTTTGTTTTAGGTTCTTCTATAAAATTATCTAGAATCATGCTTTTAAACACACCATCATTTCGATGATAAATAGTAACTTCATCATTAAGCTTATTGCGAGTTTGTATAGTCGATATATTACTTTCTTTGAAAGGTATTTCTAAACTATAAATTCCTTTATGTGATATTGTTTTAGTATAAGTAGCTGATTTTTCTTTTTTAATAAAATAATTTTTTACCTTAAATAATTTTGTTTCTTTATCGGCAAAAATACTGTCAATAATAATCTCATTATTTGTATCAATAGAAAATTTAAAACATAATTAATATAGGGTTTTACTCTTGGTATATCAGGATATACTGTTTGTTTAGTTTTAGAAATTAAAGTGATTGGTGAATTATAACTAGTAAAAACCAGAAAACAATAAAATTAAATTTTTCATAACCATTAACAAAAAAAAAGCGATTGAGAATTTCTCAATCGCTTCATAAATATTTTATTTTACAAGTAATAGTTTTGTAATACTTTTATTATTGTTTGTGATTTTAACAATATAAGTTCCACCTGAAAAATTATTTAAGTCAACTGGTATTAAACTTTCTGAACTAGTAAAGTCTTTTACTACACTACCAATTATGTTATAAATCAAGACACTACTCTCTCCTCCTAAATTATTTAATTGAATAGTAAAGTTTTTATTTACCGTAGGGTTTGGGTACAAACTTACTGAATTGTCAGGTAATTGATTATCTGCTACACTTAAAGAACTAGCATTAATAGGCGCTTCCCACATTCCTCTACCGTAAGTAGCTACTCTTAATTTTTCAGTGCCATAATGTATTTCTAAATCGTTTACAGCTACATTAGGCAACCCTGTTCCGAACCTGACCCAATCACCTGCAGTGTTGGTTCTATAATACACACCAAGATCTGTAGCTAAAAATAGCTCTCCATCGGTAGTTCCTGTTCTGTAAATTATTTTATGTGTAGGTACATTTGGCAATGAACCAGTTATATTTGTCCAGTTTACACCACCATCTGTAGATTTATAAACCTTACCTGCAAGATATCCTGAATAAGCAATGTAAATTTCAGAGGTGTTGGTAGCGTGTACTTCTATACTTTTAACAGTTCCATTTTGAGGTAGATTTATATCTTGCCATGATGTACCACCATTTGTTGTCTTAGCTACACCATTATTTCCTGAAACATAAATTACATCAGCATTAGAAGGTGCTATGGAAATAAATTCTATATCACCTACTCCAGAGCTTAAGTTTGTCCAACTATCTCCACGGTTGGTAGATTTATAAATATCATCAAATCCTCCAAAAATTGTTGTAGGTACTGTTGGATGTATTTCTAATTCCCAAAGAAAAGGTCCACCTGGCGTATTTATAAATGATTCTGATGTAAAATTATTAAGACTTCTAAGCAAAAGACCATTATTACCACCAACCCAAGCAATATCTTGGTTCGAATAATCAATTAAACCATTAACACCGTCTCCTGTACCAATAATTCCAATTGTTGCTCCATCAAAATGAGTAACATCGTTATCTTGCGCACCACCAAAAAATCTTCCTATATTTTGAGGTGTTCCATCAATACTATAGTATTGTGTAATAGCTAAACCAGCGGTTAAATCTGTCCATTGAGTGTCTAAAGAAGCATCACCTTTTATAATACCTCCATCATTAACATCAAAAGCAATATTTGTACCTGGTACAAATTTTATATCATGGTGGTCAACATGTGCAGGAGTAAAGGGATCTCCAGTTGTCCATTCATGATCTAAATATACCACCCAATTTGAACCACCATCTGTTGATCTTTGACCAGTTACTCCTCCTACTAAAATTAAATTTTTATTAATAGGTGATATGGCCAAAGTTTGGTTATAACCTCCTTGTGATTCATAAATTGGAACGGAAGATACCGTTGTCCAAGTTGATCCTTGATCGGTAGATTTTCTTATAACACCATTTGTATCCAGTGTTAATATTAAATTGACATCGGCTGCAGTCAAAGCTAAATCTAACCTACCACCACCAGTTGCAGGGGTAGATGCAACTGACCAACTTGTGCCGTTGTTTGTAGATATATAAAACTTTCCAGTTTTTGAAGTTGCATATAAAATGGTGTTACTACCTTCTTTATAGACTATATCATTAAAAAAAGCTTCATTTTCAGTAAAAACATCTGTCCAGGTTGTTCCTCCATTTGTAGTTCGTTTTATGGAATTCATTGTTGTAGCGAAAACAGTATTTACATTATTTGGGTCTATAAGTAATTTACTGATAATATTATTTTCAATTAACGTAAAAGTTAGACCAGTTATAGTCCAGTTATCTCCACCATCTGTTGATTTATAAACACCTATAGATCTACTTGTAACACCATCCCAATCTCCAGTTGCTAGGTATAATATATTAGTATTTGTTGGGTTAATAACAATGTCTGAAACTGACATAGTTCCGAGTGCATCTCCTTTAGGTACCCAAGTGGACCCGCCATCTGTAGTTTTCCAAACGCCTCCACCAGGACTTGCAATATATAATGTATTGGTATCTGTGCCATTAAAAGCAACTGTATTGATTCTTCCTAAACCAGTAGATAAAGTTGAAGGACCAATAGATGTCCAATTAACATTACTAACCGTTTTACTATTTAATTGCAAATTATTTTGACGCTACTGTTCTTTTTTCCATTCGTTATAGGTATGTGTTGCCGAAACAAATGAGCCATCGGGTAAAACTCGATCTCTCCAAAAAGCTTTCCATCGTTCAAATTGTTTAATTTGTTTTTTGCTTTTTCGATCTGTTTTACCTTTTAAAGATGCGAGTTCTTTGTTTTTTTTGTTTACAATTTCAAAATAGTTACTTTTTTCATCTAGAGTAGATGTTCTAAAGTTTTTGTTTTGTGCGATTGTTAAATTAGAAACTAGAAGGCTTCCTAAAAATAAGAAGAGTAATTTTTTTTTCATTGAATATGTGCTTTATTAAAATTAGTGGTACTTCTATAGTTTAAACAAGATAATTGACATTTACCCTATGTATAAAAAAAATAATTATATTAATTGGTGTAAATATACTAAACTTACAGAACTAAAAAACATAACAAGCTAACTAATAGTAAACTAATTTACTCTTCGTATAAAAAGTTAGTATAAGGAAAACGTTGAATATAAATTTCTTTTATTTTCACTCTTTCTTATACAATTTCCTTTTCATTTTTAGCAGAAAAATTTTGTAAAACTTCTATTTTGTAAAGAATTACCGCCAACGTTAAGATATGATTCTGTTTTAATGAACTCTATCGAGTGATTGATAAGCGGAGTTCGAAGAAAAATCATTAAGAAACAAACTAAATTATAATTGCTCTTTTAAGACTTTTATCTCATCGCGTAACTGTGCTGCTGCAATAAAATCTAAAGCTTTCGCAGCTTGCTCCATTAGTTTTTGACGTTCCCGAATACGTTTTTCTATTTCGGGCCTAGGTAGATATTCTACATCTTGCTCTGCCGCTTTTAATGCAGCAGCATCATAATGAAATGAGGTAATATTATTTTTAGTAAGACTGTCATCGATACTCTTTTTAATCTGTTTTGGTGTAATATTGTGCGCTGTATTATAGCTAACTTGCTTTTCACGTCTTCTATTGGTTTCATCAATGGTGAGTTGCATACTGTTGGTTACCTTATCGGCATACATAATGGCCATACCATTAACATTTCGCGCCGCACGACCTACAGTTTGGGTTAAAGAGCGATGACTTCTTAAGAACCCTTCTTTATCAGCGTCTAAAATAGCTACCAAAGATACTTCGGGAAGATCAAGTCCTTCGCGTAATAAGTTTACACCAATAAGAACGTCAAACAAACCTTTACGGAGGTCTTGCATAATCTCTACACGTTCTAAGGTGTCGATATCACTATGTATATAGCGACAACGAATTTGAATTCTAGACAAATACTTTGTTAACTCTTCGGCCATGCGTTTGGTAAGTGTGGTTACCAGTGTACGTTCATCTTTTTCAACACGAAGTTGAATCTCTTCTATTAAATCATCTATTTGATTTACACTTGGTCGAATTTCTATCACTGGGTCTAATAATCCCGTTGGGCGAATCACTTGTTCGGTAAAGACACCCTCTGTCTTTTGCAATTCATAATTGGCAGGGGTTGCACTTACATAAATCACCTGATTTTGTAGGGCTTCAAACTCCTCAAATTTTAACGGACGATTATCCATAGCGGCAGGTAATCTAAAACCAAATTCTACTAAGTTTTCTTTTCTCGATCGATCACCACCGTACATCGCATGTACTTGAGGGATGGTGACATGACTTTCATCAATAACCATTAAATAATCTTCTGGAAAGTAGTCTAGCAAACAGAAAGGTCTGGTACCCGCTTCCCTTCCGTCAAGGTAACGCGAATAATTTTCAATACCAGAGCAATACCCTAGCTCTCGAATCATTTCGAGGTCAAACTCTGTGCGCTCTTTTAAACGCTTTGCTTCGAGGTGTTTTCCTATTTCTTTAAAATAATCTACCTGTTTTACTAAATCGTCTTGAATACTTTTAATCGCATTTTGTAACACATCTGGAGAGGTCACAAAAAGGTTAGCTGGATAAATATTTAGCTTTTCAAAACGCTCTATAATGGTGTTGTTTACAATATCAAAACTCTCTATTTCTTCTATTTCATCACCAAAAAAGTGGACACGGTATCCATGATCTCCATACGATGGAAAAACGGTTATGGTATCTCCTTTTACTTTAAACGTACCACTTTTAATTTCGAAATCGGTTCTAGAATAGAGGCCTTGCACCAAGAGATGTAAGAATTTTGTTCTTGCTAATTTCTGATCAACTTCAATAGTAATCACATTCTTTTTGAATTCTATCGGGTTACCGATTCCATACAAACAAGAAACAGAAGCCACTACTAAAACATCTCTTCTTCCAGAAAGGAGCGAAGAAGTAGTACTTAATCGCAAACGCTCGATATCTTCGTTTATAGATAGGTCTTTTTCGATGTAGGTTCCTGTAACGGGTATATATGCTTCAGGTTGATAATAATCATAATAAGAAACGAAATATTCAATTGCATTATTGGGAAAGAACTGTTTGAATTCTGAGTAGAGCTGCGCAGCCAAGGTTTTGTTATGTGCTAAAACCAGCGTAGGTCGTTGTATCTCTTGAACTACATTCGCTACTGTAAAGGTTTTACCAGAACCTGTTACCCCTAATAGCGTTTGATACTTTTCCTTTGCAAAGATACCGTCGCTTAATTCTTGTATGGCTTGAGGTTGATCACCCGTTGGTTTGAAGTCAGATTCTAATGTGAATTTCATTTACACAAAAATAAGAAGTCTTTTATAACTACTAAGAGAATATAAGTTAATGTTTATTTAATCTTGAGATAACATTCATACTATAATGACATGCTATCTTTGTGGTATTCATATATTATTTGGGTTAGTAAAGGTTTGAGCGTTGTTGGGTTTAGCGGCGCTCATTTTCTTTCATAACAAAATAGAAATACAGGTCTCTTATAAATCTCTTTTTTGCAATAATCTATACGATAAGTAGATAAAAATGAATGTCCATACTGAGACGATGATTACATCTGTAAACTGAACAGAAAAGTCTTTTGAAAGATCTTCACCTACTTGTTTTGCTACGCTTTGTACTGCACCGAGTCGCGTAAAAGGTTCTTTAATCAAGTTCGCCATGGCTTCTAATGGAAAGAATTGCATAACATCATTTACTTTTTCTGAAACAGCATTAAAATCTAGATTTCTAAACTGCCAGAAGAGATACCCTTTTACAATACTTTCAATAATAAGCCATACAACAATGCCACCAACAGCGAAAGCAGATCTTTTTACTAAGATGCCCATAAACAATCCGAAAGAGAAAAACCCCACTAATTTTATAAAGAAGGCGAGGAGGTACTCTAAGTCAGAGAATACAATGCTAAATTCATTGTAGTCAGAATAAATATATCCTAAGATTAAGGAAACAATAAAAACAAAGACGGTCGATATTGCCGCAAATGCCAGTACGGTATAAAACTTTGAAAGTATAAACTCTTTCTTACTTAACCCGTCAATTAAATTTTGTTTTAACGTCTTATTACTATATTCATTAGCCATCATAGATACAATGACCAGCAGTAAGAAAAACTTAAAAATAGCCGCCATAAAGCTGTTAAAATGCCATATATATGGAAAGTTAAAAATACCTTGTTCAGCTAAATGGAACTTTATTGGCCCAATATCAAATTTAATCGCGGCTATAAGGGCAATAGAGGTTAATAAAGCAAAATATATAATAGATAAGACACGACTTGCTCTGTTGTGTTTTAACTTATGAAATTCGATATCTAAAAGACGTAACATGTAAATTTTTTGTGTTTAGTTATTGTTGGTTAAAGAAAGGAACTGCTGTTCTAAGGTTGGCTTACGTTTTACCAAATGCGATAATATGATACCATTTTTAAATAGAAAAGCATTCATATCTGCTGAAGACATTTCTTGGTTGAGGGT
This sequence comes from Maritimimonas sp. 2210JD6-3, assembly GCF_056591795.1. NCBI lineage: Bacteria > Pseudomonadati > Bacteroidota > Flavobacteriia > Flavobacteriales > Flavobacteriaceae > Maritimimonas > Maritimimonas sp. 2210JD6-3. The sequence continues at coordinate 45,178 of NZ_JBWQOJ010000015.1, forward strand.
AGCAATAATCTTATCATCCTCTACTTTTACTGAACTAATAACTTCGTGATTTTCTAATAGTGATTTTAATTTATCCTCTTCTACATCAACTTTTAATTCAAATAAACCATTCGAAGCGGTCATTTCATCAACGCGACCCGAATATAATTTTATGCCTTGACGAATTACCACAACATGCGAGCAAACCTTTTCTACTTCATCCAATAGGTGAGAGGCAAGTAAAATAGTGGTTCCGTTACTGGCTATTTTTTTAATTATTTGCCGTATCTCATGAATTCCTTGTGGGTCTAAACCGTTTGTGGGTTCATCAAGAATTAATATTTCTGGATCGTTTAATAGTGCAGAAGCAATAGCTAGTCGCTGTTTCATCCCTAGCGAATAAGTCTTAAACTTACTATCTCTTCGCTCATAAAGATTTACAACTTTTAGTTTTTCACCTATTTTGTCATACGAAACTCCTTTTATTTTGCATATCAATTTAAGATTCTGAACGGCAGTCATGTAAGGATAGAAGTTGGGTCGTTCTATAATAGCGCCAACCCGTTTTAAGGCTTCATGGGTAGAAATAGCACCGTCAAACCAACTAAAATCGCCTGAAGTTTTATTCACCACATTTAAAATGATGCCCAGCGTAGTAGATTTACCACTTCCGTTAGGTCCTAGAATGCCATAAACATTTCCTTTGTGAATATCAAAAGAAAGGTCATTTACAGCATGTACCGAACCGTATTTTTTATCGAGATTTTTAAGAGATAGAATTGTTTCCAAGAATGAAAATTATTTTGGTTATTTACAGTTAGACGACCAAAATAAAAATTCGTAACAGAAAAGAAGGTTTTAATTCATTAAATCATCGAAGTTATCGAATCCCATTTCGTTAAAATCGATGTCCTCATCAAAGGCATTAGCGGTGTCTTCTGTTTTTTCGATTGTAAACTGCTTTTCTGGAGCTTCATTAGGCACATTTCCTAAGGTGAGTAATAGTGCCGGAAGCTCATTTTCATTAATATCTTCGAGAATACCAACCAATTCGACATAGAAAGACCACATCGCAAAAAAGTCATAGACGTAAATGAGCTTATCTTTATCTTCATCTAAAATTTCTCCAATTAGAATGTGCTGCATGGTAATTGCATCGCCTTCTTCGCTCATATCAAATAACGGAATTTCTTCACCCTGTGTCCATTGTTCATCAGTAGCAAAAAAAGAAGCCATTTCGGTTCCATCAAAACCAAAAGCGTTGGCAATAGCATTGTGTAAGTCTTCTAAAGTTGAATTAGCAGCGATCGCAATCTCTCTAATTACATCTTCTTCTGTATCTAATATTATCCGAATTTTATATACCATGAATAAGTATTATAATCTGCGCAAAGTTAGCTATTTTAGCGTCATAAAAACCAGATTTTTAATTACTTTATTTTATGGATAAAACTACAATGCTTGCCAAGTTAAATGCGGCTTCGAAGAATACCCTGATGGAAACCTTAGGCATTCAATTTATAGAAGCGAGTAAAGATCAAGTTATTGCAAAAATGCAGGTTTCTTCTAAAGTGCATCAACCCGATGGTGTATTGCATGGTGGCGCAAGTGTAGCTTTGGCAGAAACAGTAGGAAGTTTTGCTTCGTTTTTGAATATTGATTCTGAGAAACAGGCAATACGAGGTTTAGAAATTTCAGCAAATCACTTACGTGGAAAACGAGAAGGTATTGTTGTGGCAACTGCAACACCAATTCATAAAGGTAGAACTACGCATATCTGGGAAATTAAAATTACTGATGAGCATTTCAAATTAATATCGCATTGTAAACTTACTACAATAGTAATTGATAAAAGCTAATATCTTATGCGCTTAGTAAAACGTATCTTAAAGATTGTAGTAATCATTGTACTAGTTGCGCTCACTAGTTTATTAATTGCTGCACACCAATTTTTAAAACCAGCTACTGACGTTACAATACTAGAAGACCTAACTACGAATTTTACCGAGCCAATTATAACTTATAATACGTATAAAAAGCAAGAATACAGGGTCATTTATTTGCAAAAGAGTATCGATACCACGTTGCCTATTTTACTATTTGTTCATGGTTCTCCTGGTGGGGCTATGGATTTTAAACGCTATCTAAAGGATTCACTCTTAAATAGTAAGGCTACTATGATAGCATATGATAGGATAGGGTACGGGCCAAAAAATCACGGGGATACGCCAGCTAATATGGAAGACGAGCTTGGCGTTTTGCATGATCTTCTTAAAGAGTTGCCTATAGAAAAGGTGGTGCTAGCTGGGTACTCGTATGGAGGTCCAGTGGTGCTTGCATCAGACAAAGTATATAAAGCTAAGGTTACAATGGCTCCAGCTGTAGTAGGTGAATATGAACCTATGTTTAAAGCATTGGCTTTTTATAAGTTTGCACCCACGCGCTGGTTAATGCCTCCTAAGGCAAGAGCAGCTGCAAAAGAGAAATATGCCCATGTAGATGAGTTTCCTAAGTATAAGAGTAAATGGAACAATAGTCCTTCGAAAGTAATTAATATCCATGGTGATAAAGACTGGATTGTACCCTATAAAAATTCTGAATTTTTACAAGATTTATTTGATAAAGATCAGTTTGAAATGATTACAATTCCAGAAGGAGGGCATGATCTTATCTGGTCAGATTTTGAACTCATTAAAAAACAACTTTTAAAAACGTTAAATTGAATTTTTCTGAGTTAACCGAAAAGATAGAAACTTCATTAAAAGATAAGACTCCGTTTGTTGCTTACAGAAAGCGCTCGGAAGACACCATCACTGCCATTTTTCAACGAGACGCCACCTTAACAATTAGTAATGACTTTAGTTTAGAAGGATTTATTTTCGCTCCATTTATACTAGATAACGGCGCCGTACTATTTCTAAAAAAGGATTGTACGATGAATACCGTAAAATTTAATCGGAGTACTAGTAGAATTACAGATACTGACCACCCGATTAATCGTGATGATGAACTACGTTATAAAAGCCTCGTAGAAAAAGCCATTACAACAATTAGAGATGGAAGCATTAAAAAAATTGTCGTATCGAGAAAAGAATCCGTAGTTATTAATCGCTCGATAGCAGTCATCTTTAAGAATTTACTTTCTGTATATACCAATGCTTTTGTGTATGTCTGGTATCATCCTAAAATAGGTTTATGGATAGGTGCTACACCAGAAAAACTCTTAAAAATAGAAGGACAAAAATTTACAACGATGGCCTTGGCGGGTACGCAAGTATTTAATGGTGCTACTGAGGTAACATGGAATCAGAAGGAATTAGACGAGCAACAACATGTAACCAACTATATCAAAACCGCTTTAGAAGGTAACATAACAAAGCTTCAAGTTTCCAAACCGTTTACCATACAAGCAGGAAACTTACTGCACTTACAGACAGATATCTCTGGGATTATTGAAAATAAAGAAGAGCAGAAGTTATTGATTGCAACCTTACATCCAACACCAGCAGTTTGTGGCTTGCCTAAGGATGCCGCCTTGCAATTTATACAAGATCATGAAGGCTACGATCGTGAATATTATACAGGGTTTTTAGGAGAGTTGAATATGGAAAACCACACGGAACTTTTTGTGAATTTACGATGTATGAAAGTCGTTGATGCAATGGCATCTTTATTTGTTGGTGGAGGTATCACAAAAGATAGTATTTCTGAAAATGAGTGGCAGGAAACAGTAGCGAAGAGTAAAACAATAAAGAAAGTTTTATAATACTCTTTTTGAATTTTGAAATAAATCCAATGAAACGTTAGTTCGAGTGCTTCTGAGGAACGAAAAATTGTATCGAGTACTAATTTTAAGCTAAAATTCTTATTCGCGATACAAATTTCACAGATTTTCAATCGAAAAATTTATTAGAATTAACAAATGGTATCAAAATGTAAAAGGGTTGTAAAATAAAAAAGTCCTAGCATAGCTAAGACTTTTTTCCCCTCTTTAAAATGTTTTTTAACTTATAGTAGTTTCTAGTTTTTTAAGTTAATAATAATTACTCTTCACTTATAAAACAACTGTGTTCTAAATATTCCCACCCTAAAAACACTTTTTTTTCAAAAAAAATGTAAATACCTGATAATCAATTATAAAAATTTAATATTACTAAAAAATATCTATTAAGTTGTGCTGTTCTATTGGAGAATGATTAAAAAGATGAAACTCGTCTGAAAATGGTTTTCTGGTTCCAAAAAAAAGTCCTAGCATTGCTAAGACTTTTTTACCCCTTTTTAAAATGTTTTTTAACTTATAGTAGTTTCTAGTTTTTTAAGTTAATAATAATTACTCTTCACTTATAGAACAAGCGTGCTTCGAAGATTCCTACCAGATATGCTAAAAAAAATTAATAATATTTTTAAAAAAACTGATAAACAGCAAATTAAATTTATTTTTTTGCCTTAAAATGTACCCAAAAATGATCTTTTATGGAAATTTCAAAGTCTTTAAAGCCAATTTTTTTCAACCAATCTAGTTGACTATATAGGTCATTTGGTTTATCAAATGTAGTGTAATGTTCCATGAGCCATGTCCACTTTTCACCATCGGGAAATGTTTGATACACAAATGCTTTCCATTTTTCGAGCATAATTTTATGGGCAGTAGTTGAGCGATCGATCATAAGATCAGAACAAGCAAAAACTCCATTGGGCGTCAATGCATCATAAATATTTCTAAATAGCTCTTTCTTCTCATTTGTTGCACAATGATGTAGGCTAAACCCTCCAGCGACCAAATCAAAGTGCATTTTAGGAAAGTTATAGTTGTTAAAATAGGACTTCACAAAATTCATATTTGTATTGGTGAACCGTGCTTTACAGTGTGATAACATCTCTTGCGAAGCATCTAATAGGGTGTACTGAGCATTGGGTGCAAATTTTAATACTTCAGCAGTCACGTTACCATTACCACAGCCCAGATCTAATACATGAGAAGGTCTAAAATCATTTTTATACCCCTTCGAAAATAGTGTCATTAAAAAATCATAGTTGGGCACAAGCGCGCGCATATCGTTGGTGTAGTTTTTAGAAAACTCATCAAACTCAGATGCTATGTCATTATGAAGTTTCATTTTTTGGTTTCGGTTATCGGTTTGTAAATGATTAGTCGTGTGATGGTTATCAAGAAACATTCAGCTTTAAGCTAAGACAATTAATATATATGAATTTACGATTAGGAAATTCCGTAGCAATTAATCATACTTTGTTGTACCCAGTAGTATTTGATAATAATTAGTTTGTCAAAATATGCATGTCATTTACTAATCGTTCGATTTCTTTGTTATTTGTTCCATCATAAATTCCGCGTATTTGTTTTTTCTTGTCCACCAATATAAAGTTAGGTGTATGAATAAAATCTTGTAGCCCGCCATCACCTTTTTCTATAACGGCAAAATAACTTTTTCTTGCTAATTCATAAATATGCTTTTTATTTCCAGTTGTAATATTCCATTTTGAATCTATTACGCCTTTGTCGGTGGCATATTTTCTTAACACAGGAATACTATCAATATCAGGTGTTACTGACAATGATAAAAACATAATATTTTCATTCTCTAAATATAATTTTTGAAGTTTTCCCATATTATTGGTCATTACAGGGCAAATACTTGGACAACGAGTGAAAAAGAAATCGACTATATAAATTTTATTATGGTAATCTTTTTGAGTTACAATTTTTCCGTTTTGATTTATTAATTCAAAGTCAGCTACTTTATGATTTTCACTTGTATTTTGTAGATTTATATCTACCAATTCTGGATTAAAATCTGAGGGATTATAAACGGGTAATTCATTTTTCGTTGTTCTATTACACGATACTGAACAACAAATAATGAAGGCTATGAGAATGCTATAAGGTTTTCCTAAGCGCATATTAAATGGTATTCTGTTCTATAAATGTATTAGCCTCTTTGATTTCTTTTCTATCGCTATCTATATTCCTAGTTAGTTTTAGCAATGCTTCAAAATAAATGACTGATTTTTCGATATTACCAGACTGTTTTGCTGCAATGGCCGCTCCATAGAGACCGTTGAATCTGTTTGGACGCCTTTCTAGATTTAGCTCATAGGCTGCTAATGCTTCTTGAGGTTTATTTAATGTTAAAAGCATATCTGCCAAAAGTTCATCCGCTGGTAAAATTTCACCCGGAGTTACAGGATGTTTGGAAGTTAAACTTTCCATTTCTGACGCAGTAGTCATTAAAGATATGGCTTCTTCGTTGTTGCCTTTTTTTAATTGGAGCCATGCTTCTATGGTTTTAATTTGGATAGCGACTTGATTTGCTTTATAAGCATCCTTCAAATCTATCAACTCTTTTTCAAAAGAACGTAGCAAATCAAGTTCGTTCTGAGCCTCATTTATATTATTAATATGTATGTTTCCCAGAGCTTTTGCATAATGAAGTAATGCTTTCTGCCAAGGGAATTTCTGCCACTCTAATCCCGAAATTTGAGGCAATTCAATACTTGCAGCCTCTTTCCAATTTTTGTTTTCCACGGCTAAACGTGCAGGAATAGCAGCAGCTGTATATGCAATTTTAAAGTTAGGAGGAAAGATTTCTTTAAAAGATTTAAGATACTCGTATTGTTCATAAGCAAGTTTATTATTTCCTGTTTGCAGATAGGCATAAACCAAATATCCCATGGCGTGTACTTCTTCATCCCAATGAGCTCCAGGTGAAATGCTTTCAGCATAACAAATTGCTGATTCGGCAGAATTGAGATTAGTGTCAATTGATTCATCCCAAAGTCCCAAACGTGTAAAAATATGTGATGGCATATGTTGGGCGTGGGCAGAATTTGGAGCAATATCTGCATAGCGTCTAGCTGTACTCAGACCTAGTTTGGCCAATTCTTGATAATCATAAGAATGAATAATATAGTGTGCAATACCTGGATGGTTCGGTTCTTTTCTGAACAAATCGTCTAATATTTGTCCAGCCTCACGTTGTTTTGAATAGGTTTTGTCTGAGGCTACTGCTGATGCACGAAGGGCCAAGGCATAGAATACAGCTACTTCGGTATCCTCGCTATTTTCTTCATACATATCTTTCATTTTTTGAGCATAAGCAAGCTTTCGGGTTTGGTTATCAACTGATTCCCAGTTCTTATAAAAAGAACCTATGGCGTCTAAATATTGTTCCGCTTTTTTTGATTTGGGTAGTTTTTTGGCTACCGCAATAAGTTTTACTCCTTTTTCTAAAACGGATTTCTCTGGAGGTGCCCATAATCCATGATAGATACTCATTGCTACACCCCAATAGGCCATGGCGCAATCAGGGTCTTTATCTATTATTTCTACAAATGCTTTTTCTGCTTCAATATATTCAAAGGAATGGAGCAAAGAAATAGCAAGATTGAAAGTTTCTCTTGTTTCGTAGCTACAAGATTCAGAAAAGTTGACATCTCCAAATTGTCCATCACCACACAATTGGAGTTCACCTCTTAATAGGTTTAATGATGTTAAATTTGGATTCGGTGTTTTGTTTTTACATGAAGAAATCGAAAAAAAAAGGATAGTTCCCAGAATGAGCAGTGCGCTTTTAGAATATTTCATTCTGAAAGGTACGGAATTAATTATTAAGGGTTTGGGCTATTGTGTACAACTTAAAGATATGATTCCGTTTTAATACTTCGATTACACTCAGTACGGTTACCTATATCTACTGATAAGCGAAGTTAGTTTTTTAAAATTTTAAAATCAATAAAAGTGAAAAACTACTCATAAATGGCTTTTAGCATGCGATCATTCGAGAATAGGTCTTTTCGTAATTCAATATTTTTAAAACCTTTTTGGGTTAACAATGCTATAGTTTCCTTACCAAGATATTGGTTAATTTCAAAATATAAATGTCCATTTACTTTTAATGATTTCCTTGCCATAGTAGCTATTTTATCATAAAAAAGTAAGGGGTTGTTATCTTTTACAAACAAGGCTACATGGGGTTCATTTTCTAAAACATTATTTTTTATTTCATGTTTTTCCAACTCTCTAACATATGGTGGATTCGAGACAATGATATCAAATTGTAAAGATTCTTCATGATCACTTGTAATAATATTGGTTTTTAAAATATCACGATGTAAAAAATGAATCACAACTTCATTCAGTGCTGCGTTGTGCTTAGCTACGACCAATGCTGCTTCTGAAATATCTAAAGCATATACCGAAATATTCGATAAATTTTTAGCTAAGCTAATAGCGATACAGCCACTACCTGTGCCAATATCTAGTATGTTAAACTTTGAATTATCAGTTAAAGACTTGGGATTGTCTTTTGTCTTTTGTCTTTTGTTCTTTATATCTTTAATAATCCAATCAACCAACTCTTCAGTTTCTGGTCTCGGTATTAATACATCTTTAGTGACTTTAAATGGTAAACCGTAAAACTCAGTTGTACCAATACTATATTGAATAGGTTTTTCTTGTTCAAGGTCAGTTAAGGCGGCTAAAAAAGAATCAACGGCTTTGGTACTCAATTTTAACTCAGGGTTAAGAGCAATATCTATTTTTTGAAATTGTAAGATATGTTCAGCGAGTAAATATAAAAACTGCTGTATTTCCTCATTAGGATACAGATGTGTTAATTTTTCATAAAAAAGGTGTTGTACTTCTTTAACAGTCATATCACAGCTCTTTTAACATCCAAATGCCACAAGCTGTATGCCCTGTATTTCCTAAGGGTCCTTTCAAATGTTTAAATCCGTTTTTCTCGTAAATAGTAATGGCTGCTGTCATGCCAGGATCAGATTCTAGATAGCATTGTTGATATCCCAATTCTTTAGCAGCTTTCATACAAGTATTGAAAAGCTGTCGGCCATATCCTTTACCACGAGCATCAGGTTGTAAATACATTTTTTGTAACTCGCAAGTATGCTGAACATCTCCCTGTAAAGCTTTAATGCCACCACCGCCAATTACTTCATTATTAACTTCTAAAACAAAATATACTTGATCATCATGTTGATAGGCTTCATACATAGCGACGGTATCAAGATCTTCGTATGCACTACCCGTTGTTGGTAAGCCATATTCTTGAATAGTCGATTTTATAATTTGCTCTATTTTTTTATTGTCTTGAGGTTTAATTTTTCTGATTTTCATTCTTTTAAAACTCACTTTTAAAACTCACTTTTAAAACTGTACATTTGTGGTGTGAATATACACGAAAAATACATAAAACGCTGCTTACAACTCGCTAAAAATGGGTTGGGTATAACCAGCCCAAATCCCTCAGTAGGTTGTGTGCTAGTCGTGAATGATGCTATTATTGGAGAAGGATACACGAGTGCCTATAGAGGTAATCATGCCGAGGTCAATGCTATTAATAGTGTACAAAACACATCATTACTTTCTAAAGCGACGCTTTATGTGAGTTTAGAGCCTTGTAATCATTACGGTAATACACCACCATGTGCTGATTTGATTGTAAAAAGTGGAATTAAACATGTCGTAATTGGTTGTGTTGATCCTTTTGAGAAAGTTGCTGGTGGAGGGATTCAAAAGCTAAAAGATCATGGTGTTAAGGTGGTGCTTGGGGTTTTAGAAAGAGAATGCCTAGAAAGTAATAAGCGCTTTTTTACATCGGTAACAAAAAAACGTCCTTTTGTTATTCTAAAATGGGCTGAAACAGCCAATGGTTTTATAGATGTAATTAGAAATGTGACTGACAAAGAAGCAGCAAACCCGACATGGATATCTACTAGCTATTCAAGACAGTTGGTGCATAAATGGCGAGCCGAAGAAGACGCTATCTTGGTAGGTACGAATACCGTTTTAAACGATAATCCAAGATTAACAGTTAGAAACTGGTCTGGTAAAAACCCAGTACGAGTCGTGTTAGATAGAAATTTGAGAATTCCAACAGACTATCATGTTTACGATAAAGAAGTTAAAACAATTATTTTTACCGAAAAAGAAAAGCCATCTGCTGATGTGCTGCTTTTTCAAAAAGTCGATTTTTCTAAAAACCTAGTTGAGCAGATTTTAGAAACCTTACAAAATCACAAAATTAATTCTGTTATTATTGAAGGAGGTAAGCAAACCTTACAAACATTTATAGAAACGAATATTTGGGATGAAGCTAGAATCTTTACGAGTATTACTTCTTTTAAGGAGGGTGTCACTGCTCCTTCAATTCAAGGTGAATTAATCTCTGAAGTAAAAATTGAAGGAGATTCATTAAAAATTCTAAGAAACAATAGTGCAGATCTGTGCGTGTGAAAGATATCTATAAAACTGTGGTAATACCTTCAGAAGAAGCTATTTTTAAAGATAGAGGTAGTAAATTTTTGGGGTATGTTTTTCCATTGTGTCATGAAGAAGAGGTTCGTTCGATTATTGCTACTTTAAAAGAGCAGCACCCAAAAGCGAGGCATTGGTGTTATGCCTGGCGACTAGGAGTTGAAGCATCAACCATAAGTTTTAGGGTAAATGATGACGGAGAACCCAATAATTCTGCAGGTAATCCTATCTATGGTCAAATTCTTTCGAAAGGAGTTACAAATATTTTGGTTGTGGTTGTTCGTTATTTTGGAGGTACTAAATTAGGAGTTGGAGGTTTGATTAACGCCTATAAAACGACAGCAGAACTTGCACTCACAAATGCCGTTATTGTTGAAAAGACGGTAACGCAGTTGTTGAAGTTGACCTTTGAGTATAAAGAAATGAATAAGGTAATGCGCATAATAAAAGAGCAAAACCTATCTATTAAATCACAAAAAATGGAACTTAATTGTGAATATATAGTTGCTGTTAAAAAGAGTAAAGCGAAAGAAATAACAACTCAATTTAAAGCGCTTCGATTTATAAAAACAGAAACACTTTAAAAGAATTCGTTTACCTTGTCTAAAATGTACTCAGGAGCCCTAGTAGGTCTATTTCGTTTCATATCTATAAAAACTAAACGTATGTAAGCTTTTGTTAATAAAATACTATGTTCATTATATAATTCAAAACTAAATTCAATTTTGGCAGACGGCTTTTTTAGTAGGGTGGTTTTTAAGGTAAGTAAATCATCATATTTAGCGGGTTGTATGTAATCTATAGTTAAGTTGTTTACAGGTAACATAATACCAGTAGATTCCATGTCTTTATACGATATACCGAGGTTGCGTAACCATTCTACCCTTCCCATCTCAAAATATTGAGCATAATTACCATAGTAAACATAGCCCATTTGGTCTGTTTCACCATATCTTACGCGGATTTGTATTGAATGTGTTTGCAATTTTTTTAGTAATTTAGCAGGAGAGTTTACGTAAAAAAAAATTAAAAACCAATAGCAATTTTATTTTTTTATACTGAAAAATATTCACACTTTTGTAAGACCGAAAAAGAGGAATAATAATCCCCGTTATTATCCTCTAACGCTAAACCTAAAAACTTAAAATACTAGACCCTAATAATGACAAAAACTGCTGACTCAGTATGGAATAGTTGTCTGTCTTTTATCGAAGATAACATCAAGCCACAAGCCTATAAAACCTGGTTTGAACCGATAAAACCCATAAAGATCACTGGTGAAGCCCTTACAATACAAGTTCCGAGCAAATTTTTTTACGAATGGTTAGAAGAGCACTATATTAAATTATTAAGAGTAGCGCTTGTACGTGAATTGGGGGATGATGCAAAATTAATCTATGATGTACGTATGGAAAATACGTATAGTAGTAAGAATCCTCATACCGTAAAGATACCGAGCTCAAATAGAAAACCTTTTAACTCGCAGGGCATGACGGTTCCTTTAGAGATAGATAAAAGAGAACTAAGAAATCCGTTTATTATTCCCGGCATTCAAAAGGTAAAGATAGAATCGCAGTTAAACCCTAATTACAATTTTGATAGTTTTATTGAAGGTGATGCAAATCGTTTAGCGCGTTCTGCGGGTATGGCTGTTGCGAATAAACCAGGGGGTACTTCTTTTAACCCTTTGTTGATTTATGGAGGTGTTGGTTTAGGAAAAACGCATTTATCGCATGCTATAGGTGTTGACATAAAAGATAAGTATCCAGAAAAAACGGTTTTATATATTTCTGCTGAGAAATTTACACAACAATATATTGATTCTGTAAAAGGTAACACCAGAAATGACTTTATCCATTTTTACCAAATGATAGATGTACTGATTATTGATGATGTACAGTTTTTGTCTGGTAAATCGGGTACTCAAGATGTGTTTTTTCATATATTCAATCATTTACATCAAAATGGTAAACAAGTAGTGTTAACGTCTGATAAGGCGCCGGTTGACATGCAAGATATTGAACAACGTTTATTGTCTCGCTTTAAATGGGGGCTATCAGCTGAGTTACAACCGCCTGATTACGAAACTAGAATCTCAATTTTACAACGTAAGCTCTTTAGAGACGGCGTAGAAATGCCTGAAGAGATTGTTGAATATATTGCAAAGAATATTAAGACAAATGTTAGAGAATTAGAAGGTGTGTTAATATCAATGATTGCACAAGCTTCTTTTAACAAGAAGGAATTCACACTTTCTCTTACGAAACAGATTGTAGATAAGTTTGTAAAGAATACAAAACGTGAAGTTTCAATAGACTACATACAAAAAGTGGTTTCTAAGTATTTTGAAATGGATGTTACTACATTACAATCAAAAACTAGAAAACGTCATATTGTTCAAGCACGTCAACTGGCAATGTATTTTGCTAAAAAAATGACAAAAGCTTCGCTTGCAAGTATTGGTTCACAAATAGGTAACAGAGATCATGCTACTGTATTGCACGCATGTAAAACGGTAGATAACCTTACTGAAACCGACAAACAGTTTAGAAAATACGTTGAAGACATTACTAAAAAACTTTCATTTTAATTTTTAGGTAATGATGCGAATACTAATGGTATGCTTAGGTAATATTTGCCGCTCGCCATTAGCTGAAGGTATTTTAAAATCTAAAGTTGATACTACTCAAATAGTTATAGATTCTGCTGGTACAGGCAATTACCATGTTGGTGAATTGCCTGACCGTAGATCAATTGAAACTGCAAATAATCACAATATAGATATTACAGATCAGCGATGCAGACAGTTCAAAATAGCTGATTTTGATCGATTTGATATTATTTATGTGATGGATAATGCTAATAGAAGAGATGTGCTCGCATTAGCTCGCGATGAATCTGATAAGAAAAAGGTAAAGATGATTCTTAATGCGTTATTCCCTAATGAAAATGTGGATGTACCCGATCCATATACTGGAGGGATTGAAGGATTTGAAAATGTGTACCAAATGTTAGACAAAGCCTGCACAATTATTGCTCAAAAACTAAAATGAAAGGAAGGCTATATTTAATACCGACAACCTTAGGAGATAATGAGCCTTTAGAGGTCTTGCCAATTTCTGTAAAGAAAGTCATTGAAAAAACCACACATTTTATTGTAGAAAATGAAAAATCTGCGAGAAGATTCATTAAAAAAATAACACCTAAGAAATCGCAAGGTTCATTGCATATATATGTGCTCGACAAATATACCGAGCCAACTGAAACGATTCATTACTTAAACGCTTGTTCGCAAGGGGAAAATGTTGGATTATTATCTGAGGCAGGTGTTCCAGCGGTTGCTGATCCTGGAGCATTAATAGTGGCAATGGCTCATGAAAAATCAATCAGGGTGGTCCCACTAGTGGGACCTTCTTCTATAATCATGGCATTGATGGCTTCAGGTTTAAATGGACAAAATTTTGCATTTAATGGGTATTTACCTATCGAAAAATCTGATCGTAAAAAAGAGATAAAACGTTTAGAAAAATTATCTTTTAATCAAGACCAATCACAGATTTTTATAGAAACACCTTACAGAAATGAAAAAATGATTGATGATCTTTTGAGTGCGTTATCAAAAAATACATTTTTGACCATTGCTGTTGATATTACATTGGCTACAGAATCTATTCTCACAAAAACTGTAGAAGAATGGAGCACTGTGAATACCAGTTTGCATAAACGTCCTGCAATTTTTATTATTCATAAAAAATAAAAACCCTCAACAAACGTTGAGGATTTTTGTTAACTAACCAATAATTGTAACCAATCAAAATACAGGATTTCTATTTGCTTCAATAAATGAAGTGTCGTACCCTGCAAATTTTTTCATATAATGTTCTATCGTTGTGCCATACGCATCAGCAAATTGATAGTCGCCATTGCTACGTAAAAATTTTTTTACGCTTCCAGCACCAGCTAAATGCGCCGCTGCCAAAATACCAGATTCAGTAATTCTGACGCCGTTAATTCTTTTTCCAACACTACGTTTTATGTCTCTTTTTAGAATCCATTTATTTACAGAGCATAAAGCTTCAAATGCATCTTCCTGCAATTTCGCATCTTTCAAGAACTCGGTAGTGTCATAAATATTGAAACGTTTTAAAGTAGATTTACCAAATTGGTATTTGCCTAGATACCCAAGGGTATTTACCTTGTCATAATCTCCTTGAGATTCTTTAAAGCCTAAGGCTTCTTTAAAACCAATGAACGTTTTACCAGTTACAGGTAATAAGGGGTCTTTGTCTGTCTCAATCAATCCAGCAGGCTTTACCGTAAAGATTGCATTTTCTTCTGGTACATTGTATGTTGCAGTTACTTTTTTCCAACTTGAAAAACTAGTTGTGGTAAAGTATAATACTGCTACAATACTAAATACCTTTAAAAGTTTCCTTCTCATGATATTGCAAATTAAATTGGCTTGGTAGCTTATTTAATTTTGGCTTGCAAATATATGGCAACTATACAAATATACAAAATAAAATAAAAATATTTATTTTACTGATTTTTAATCAGTTAAAAATAAAGTGCATGAAATTTAACTTTTCTTTTAGAGTTAAATTCGATAGTTGGTGCCGGAATTTTAATAAAATTTAATGTAGTGAAGAGTGTTTTTAGGAATTTTGAGCGTGTTTTGATTTTTGTTAGATCGATGTCAAGACTCAGATAAAACTGTCTATTTCTTTCTGGTATATTAGTCATATCGATATTATCTGGTATCGAATTTTCATTCCCGTACAATAAACCATCTGCACCATAGCCAAAAGCAACATTGAACCACTTCGGAAAATTGCTTTTTTTATTGAACGACCAAATATTTCCAGAAAGCCAATAGGTCATACCATTATAATCTTTGATGCTTTGCTCTAAAAGATTTTTGCCAAGTACATCGGGTCTTTGATTAGCGAAAGAAGTTTGATGAAAAGAATATTTTAAAGTAATGCGTTGTTCTTCCCATAATAATTCTTGCCCTATTAGTAGTCCTGTTCCAGAAGCATTCGCGATCATATCACCCACCGAGAAGCCCCATTCTTCTGAAAATCCGTCAAGTACTTCTACTGAAGTAAGAAAAGCAAAACCTAAGGTTGCCCCATACAGCAGTTGCTTTTTTCTATCCACACCCGCCCAGTCTAGTGTTTCCATACCTAGCCTTCCTACTTGATAGGTAGAAAATGCATGCCCAACTTTATCCATTTGTAACCAATCGTTGTTATCATTCTTAAATTGAAAGGAGGTTTTTGGGTAATCTGCATACCATAGTTGATTCATACCTACTAGCATTAATGCGGTGGCAGATGCTTCAGTAATATAAACTGTATTTCTTCTTTTTTTATTTAGGGTATCAGATTTTTTCCAAAAAGAAGTGTCACTTTGCGTATATCCGCTAAGGAGAAATAATACCAACGAACATGCAATGCTATTTTTTAGTGTTGATTTCAAAAAAATTATCTATTAATACCTTGACTTGAAACCCATTGGTGGTATTTAGCAGCATTTCTGTTATGCTGAGCTAGTGTTTTGGCAAACTCATGATATCCAATATTATCGACACTAGCACACATATAATAGTAATCGTGACGCTTATCTGCTAACACGGCATCTATAGAAGAAATATCGGGCATAGCAATAAGAGAAGGAGGTAAGCCAATGTTTTTATACGTATTGTAAGGTGAGTCTATCTCAAGATCTTTATTTAATACACGCTTAAAAATTTTATCCTGGCCATGTTTTTGTTTTAAAATATAAATGATTGTAGGATCGGCACCTAAGGGCCAACCTTGACGAATTCTATTTAAATACAATCCTGCAACTATAGGTCGCTCACTAGCTTGAGCGGTTTCTTTTTGTACAATAGAGGCCAAAGTACTTACTTCATTTTGTGTTAAACCTAATTTTTTTGCTTTTGTCTTTCTGCTATCATTCCAAAATAGGTTGTATTCTTTTAGCATACGATCTCTAAATTTTTCAGCCGAGGTGTTCCAATAAAGCTCATAAGAGTTTGGAATAAATATCCCTAGAACATTAGCTTTTGTAAGGTTGTTTTTACCAAGAAAATCTTTATCATAGATAGCGTCTAATACTTCTACAGAATCTGCTTCTATTTGTTCTGCAATTCTACCCGCTAATTTTTCAACAGTATCTTGATTATTAAAAGCGACTTTTATAGGTGTTTGTTCCCCACTACGTAAAAGATTAATGAGTTCATTATTATTCATTCCTTCTTTCAATACATAATGCCCTGCTTTTATTAAATTAGGGTAATTTTTCTTTTTTGCTACCCATTTAAAACCTTCAATGCTTTTTAGATATGGGGTAATATCTGTGACAACATCATTAAAATTAGCATCAGATTTTATATAAAAGGATGTATCTTCTTTTATATTACCATGAAAAATTTTACCATAAAAATTCCATGCCAGATAAAATGCGACTATAAACGCTAGAATAAATGAAATAAGTGCAGCTTTTTTTAAGTTCATTTTTTTAGTAATTGAAATAAAACTTCATCTTTATAGGAATCACCAATATGTATCCAATCTTTTTTAATACCAACTTGCTTAAAACCAGCATTTTTAAATAGCTTTAAACTTGCGGTATTCGTATTCGTGATATTGGCATAAAGTTGATGCATATGTAAGGTAGTGAAACAATAGTTTATTACTAGTTGTAACGCTTCAGAGGCGAATCCATTATTTTGATACTCATTTTTTATTAAGATGCCTACTCCTGCTCTGTGATGCTTAGGATTATAATCGAATAAATCGATCATACCCAAGGCGATATTATTTTCATAATCTGAAATTACCAGTCGTAATTGCTTTGCAGTGTAAATGTCTAGATGTGAATTGGCAATATATTGCTCTAAAATAAATTTAGAAAAAGGTGTTTCTGTACTACTAACTTCCCAAAAAACACTATCATTTTCGACTTCAAATAAGAAATCGAGATCTTCTGGTTCTAATGCTCTAAGATATATATTTTCTCCTTTAAGAACTTGCATTATACATCAATTACTCCTTCGAATACTAATGTTGTAGGACCTTTTAAAAACACGTTCTTATAGGTAAGGGTACTCTTTACATAATCAAAAGAAACTTCTAAGCTTCCTCCTAAGGTATTTAAAATTACATTTTTTGCTTGTGTTTTTTTTGATTTATGGGCAGCAATGGCAACAGCCGTAACACCAGTTCCACAGCTTAAGGTTTCATCTTCTACACCACGTTCGTACGTTCGTACATTAAAAGTGCGATCATTTACTTGATCAACAAAATTTACATTCGCACCTTCTTTAAAATATGGAGCGCCATATCGAATTTTTCTCCCTGTAATTTTAACGTTTATGTCTTTCACATCTTTTACATAAGTAATATGATGCGGAGATCCTGTATTTAAAAACAAATGTTCAGGGTATTGCTTTATAATATCTACATCAATCATTTTTAGTTGTACTATATTATCAGAAATTTTTGCCACATGAATACCATCTATTGCTTCAAATTTAGTTTTGCTTATAATAATAGTAAGGTATTTTGCAAATGCTACAATACATCTACCACCATTACCACACATAGTACTTTCGTTGCCATCAGCATTATAATATACCATCTTAAAATCAGTGGTTTCTGAGTTTTCTAGTAATATTAATCCATCTGCACCAATGCCAAAATGTCTATTGCAAAGCCGTGAAACAAGTTTGGTATTATTTTTGGGAAAAATTTCAAGTCGATTATCAACTAAAATGAAATCATTTCCCGTACCTTGATATTTATAAAAGTTTAGTTTCATTGAATGACAAAGGTAGCGAATATTTCAAAGGAAATGACTGCTGTTAAAGTATCGTTAAAGTAGTTTTAACATTTGTAATAATCGATTAATTTTGACACTAACTAGTTGAAAGAAATAATTTTTAACCACTAAAAATTAAATATTTATGAAGAAAGTTGTGAGTTTGGTTTTTGCATCTGTTTTAGGAGGTGCACTTACACTTGGCGGATATTTTTTATTAACGAATCATACTGAGCATACAGTTTCTGGATTTTCTGAACAATCTAATAGTCCAAGAATATATAATGCCAATTATATACCTACAACAACCAATGAGTCGGGTGAAGTAGAAACTATAGATTTTACGAAGGCTGCAGAAGAAACTGTGAATGCAGTAGTACATGTTAAGAATATGGCTATTAGAAGATCAAATCCGTTAGAAGAGTTTTTTTATGGAAAGCGAAGTAATGGTGACAAGCCTTCTCTTATTGGCGCAGGTTCTGGTGTGATTATTTCACCTGATGGGTATATCGTAACGAATAATCACGTAATTCAAGGTGCTAGCGATATTGAAGTATCTTTAAATAATAAAAAGAGTTTAAAAGCTGAAGTTATTGGTAAAGACGCAAAAAATGATATAGCGCTCTTAAAAATAAACTATGATTCAGATTTACCATTTGTGCCCTTTGGTAATTCTGATAATGTGAGAATAGGCGAGTGGGTATTGGCTGTTGGAAATCCTTTAAATTTAACTTCTACAGTGACGGCAGGTATCATTAGTGCAAAAGCTCGTGATTTAAAAGGTAATAATAATATTGAATCATTTATACAAACAGATGCTGCTGTAAATTCAGGCAATAGTGGTGGTGCTTTGGTCAATACGCGAGGTGAATTAATCGGTATAAATACTGCAATAACTTCTAGAACTGGTTCTTTTGAAGGGTATTCGTTTGCAGTACCTTCTAATATTGCAAAAAAAGTGGTTGATGATCTACTAGAATTCGGTAGTGTACAAGAAGCGCTTATTGGAATTACGTTTGCTACTGAAGAAAATGATATACAAGGCGTAAAAATTACTGAAGTTTCTGAAGAGGGTGGTGCAGAAAAAGCTGGATTGAAAGTGAAAGATATTATTACGAGAATTAATGATGTTAAGATCAACGAATCTTCAGATTTAAGAGGGCAATTATCTGCCAAGCGACCCGGTGAAAAAATTGCGGTTACTGTTTTAAGGGATGGTAATGAGTTAGTGCGTACAGTAACTTTAGGTAAAAAAGATTTTGTTGAAGTATCAAATTTTGGTGTGACTCTAAAAGATTTATCTAAAAAAGATGTTAAAGCTTTTGGTATAAAATCTGGAGCTAAAATTATTAATAATCAGAATAGATATTTGGCTTACTATGGAGTGAAAAGCGGGTATATTATTACTAAAATAAACAAGCAAGAAATTAATAACGCACAAGAAGCTAAGCAAATTCTTGAAGCTAATCTTAACGGATCAGACCCTTTATATATAGAAGTGTTAAATTTAAAAGGTGAAGCCGAGCGGTATGCATTTAGAAATTAAATTTTGCACATAACATAAAAAATCCTGTTTGAGATATTTTCTTTAACAGGATTTTTTATTTGAAAAAGGTTTTACGAAAACGTTTGAAATAACTACTTTTGCGGCAAAATTCAAACACAACATAATTTTATAAAAATGCACACAAGCGAAACCTATGAAAAAGAACTGGCTTTTCAAGCAGATAGAAGAAGAGCCACAGTAGAATTCATAAATATTATTAGTGATCTATGGTATGATAATGCAATAGAATTAGTGCTATTTAGAAATCAGTTAATTGATAGAAAAGTAAGTGAAATTCTTAATTTAATGGAGTATGCTGGAGATTTTGTTCAAAAGCCAATTTCGATTTTTGATACCGTAGAAATAGCAAGAGCTATTAAGCAAGCAGATCTGCCACCTGCTAAGTTAGATATAGGAAAACTAGCCTATGAATATCATATTGATGCATCAGATAATGTAAAAACATTTATCTCGAATAAATTAAAAGGCGCAAGTAAAACGAACAATATACAGCCTAAAGATGTTATTTTATATGGTTTTGGTCGTATAGGAAGGTTATTGGCACGTGAATTAAT
Organism: Maritimimonas sp. 2210JD6-3; assembly: GCF_056591795.1. NCBI lineage: Bacteria > Pseudomonadati > Bacteroidota > Flavobacteriia > Flavobacteriales > Flavobacteriaceae > Maritimimonas > Maritimimonas sp. 2210JD6-3. The sequence continues at coordinate 65,396 of NZ_JBWQOJ010000015.1, forward strand.
GACACGTACAGGTAAAGGAAAACAAATGCGATTACGTGCAATAGTCACCAGAGGAGCTATTGATGAAACTGTTTTAGAAAAAAGAGCTTCATTATTAAGAAGTGATTCTGTACATGGTGATTTTCCTGGAACGGTAAAAGCAAATGCTACCAATAATGCGCTAATCATTGATGGAACCACGATACACATGATCTCTGCAAATGCACCAGAAGATATTGATTATACTCAATATGGTATTAACGATGCTTTAGTTATTGATAATACTGGAGCTTTTAGAGATAAGGAAGCATTAAGTCGTCATTTAATTGCTAAGGGTGTAGCTAAAGTGTTATTAACGGCTCCTGGTAAAGGAGTTCCAAATATCGTACATGGTGTAAATCATACCGATTATAATCCTGATGAGGTCGATATCTTCTCAGCCGCTTCATGTACTACGAATGCGATCACTCCAATTTTAAAGGTAATTAATGATAGTTTTGGAGTTAAATCTGGGCATTTAGAGACCATACATGCTTATACCAATGATCAGAATTTAGTCGATAATATGCATAAAAAATACCGTAGAGGTAGAGCTGCAGCTTTAAATATGGTGATTACAGAAACTGGGGCTGGTAAAGCAGTTTCTAAGGCATTACCAGAATTAGAAGGAAAGCTAACTTCTAATGCCATTAGAGTTCCTGTACCTAATGGATCGTTAGCCATTTTAAATCTACAACTAGAGAATGCAGCCAGCGCAGAAACTATAAATGCCACGATGAAAAAGTATGCGTTAGAGGGCGACTTAGTAGAGCAAATTCAATATGCTATGAGTAATGAATTGGTCTCTTCTGATATCGTCGGAACTTCGGCGCCATCCATATTTGACAGTCAAGCTACGATTACGACTCCAGACGGAAAAACAATTGTTATTTATGTTTGGTATGATAATGAGTATGGTTACAGTCATCAGGTAATTAGATTAGCAAAATATATTTCTAAAGTAAGACGTTTTTCTTATTATTAATTTAGTAACCTTTTACGTGATATAAAGACAAAGCCAAGCTTAAAAGCTTGGCTTTGTCTTTATATGCATAGTTTAAAAATGTTTACTTAATTTTTATAGTATTAAAGATTTTATAGAGTTCTTCTTTTTGCTCATCAGTTACATACGATAGTGTAATACCTAAGGCAAAGTCATTAATAATAGTGATATAAAACTCTTGCTTAATCTTCATTCCTGCATAATCCATAGATGCTTTAGAAATGTAAAACTCGTGACCATTCACCTTCTTTTTAAAACCTTTATCTTCAAAAGTATAATTCATACCTGTTTGATGTAGTACTTCTTTAACTTTATCCATATAATCTTCTGGAGAATTTATGACATTGGTTATTTTTGCCATACCAATATTTTCAGCAGCCATCATTAAATTTTGATTGTAAGATGCAACGTTACTGCCAATTTCATATCTAAATAAACCCAACAAATTAGCGACGTTTATTTCAGAAGCTTTAATTGCTTTTTTGAGGTTTTCATTGTTTTCACCGATCATGTCTTTACCCAAATTAGCAATTTGTTCAAGCTGAGCTTGCGATTGTATATTCCAATCTTCTGGTAAATTCATTACTAGATTGAAGAATGTATTCTTATATACATTATTCTCGATAGTTCCGTAGTCGAAATTTTCAGGTTTTCCAATCTTATCGGTCATTTTTTTGCAGCTAGTAATTACAATCATTAAAATAATTACACCTATAACTTTAAGATTTGTCTTCATATTGATTTTTGATTCATACATTTTCCGTTAAGATATACTTTTTCAATATGATTGGTACCGAAAGCATACGGTAGAAATCCATAAGAAGGAATTTCTTTAGTTATCATAAAATTTGCTTTTTTTCCTTTGGTGATAGATCCATGAGTTCTAGATAAATTCATAGCATACGCACCATTAATGGTTGCAGCATTGATTGCCTCTTCTGGTGTCATTTTCATTTTAATACACGCGGTACTTATCACAAAATTCATATTCCCACTAGGTGTAGAACCCGGATTATAATCGGTGGCTAATGCTAAAGGTAAACCAGCATCTATAATTTTTCTCGCTGGAGTATATGGAATGCTTAAAAAATAAGAACAGGAGGGAAGTGCTACTGGCATCGTTTGACCCTTTTTTAAAGCCAAAATATCATTAGTGTTTAAAACCTCTAAATGATCCACCGAGAGTGCGTTGTGTTTTACTGCAATTTGAATACCACCACTTATTGAAAACTGATTGACATGAATTTTCGGCGTCAATCCGAATTTGATACCTGCTTCTAAAATTCTATTGGTTTGATCGTTAGAAAAATATCCTTTTTCGCAAAATACATCAATAAATTCAGCTAAATTTTCTTCAGCAATTTTAGGAAGCATTTCATTAATTAATAGATCAATGTAGGCTTCTTGATGTAGTTTGTATTCAGCTGGAAAAGCGTGAGCCCCTAAAAAGGTTGCTTTGATTGCTATAGGATAATTTTCAGCCAACCTTTTAATGATACGCAACATTTTTAGCTCAGCTTCTGTGGTTAACCCATACCCTGATTTTATTTCTATAGCTCCAGTTCCTAAAGCGATTACTTCTTCTAAGCGCTTTGCTGATTGATGATATAATGCATCCTCACCAATCAGTTGTAATTTCTTGGCTGAATTTAAAATACCGCCACCTTTCTTAGCTATTTCTTCATAGGATAACCCTTTAATTCTATCGACAAATTCCCCTTCACGGTTGCCAGCATACACAATATGTGTATGACTATCACACCATGTTGGTAGTATCATCTTTCCAGAAACATCAATGGTAGTATCAACTTCTTCTGCTTTAAAATCTTCCATCTTACCAAAATCAAGAATACTATCATTTTCAATAAGTAAAAAAGCATTTTTTATAGTGGGTAAGATATTCATGTCTTCACCAGAAACTTTTTTTACGGGTATTTCCCTAACCTGTAGAAGCTCTTTAATGTTAATAAAAAGTGTACGCATAGTCTATATGGTGTAAAGGTAATTAATAGTATGATATACTAAAGATTATTTTAGAAACGTTATAAAGCTACAACACAAGTCGCTAAACTATGGAAAATAATTTCGATTATGAGAACGATATAAATCGTTCTAAAAAAAAGAAACGTAAGAAAAACTTTGATCCCTATAAACGTGATAAGTACACGATTTCTAAGTTAAAAGAGTATAAAAAATACCTAGATTATTTAGAAATGGTAAGAAATCAAGGTAATTTAGAATTCTAATATTCTATTTTATCTTGCTTTGCTGCCCATTGTTTAAAGGGTTCTAAGGCAATGTCTCGGGCGCATTGTTCAAACGGAATACTGCGTTGTTCGTAAGGCAATGGAATCTCTTTATAGATAAATTCATCATCGAAACCTATATTGGCAGCATCTTGCTGATTGCTGCCATAATATACTTTATCTGGACGTGCCCAATAAATTGCACCCAAACACATTGGGCAGGGCTCGCATGAGGTATAAATGACGCATCCATTTAACTGAAAAGTTTTGAGGTTTTTACAGGCATCACGAATGGCGGTCACCTCAGCATGTGCAGTAGGATCGTTCGTAGATGTCACTTTATTATTACCGCGCCCTACAATGTCTCCGTTTTTTACTACAATACAACCAAAAGGACCTCCTTCGTTTGCATGCATACCCTTTAGAGCATCTTTCACTGCTTCACTCATGAATTCTTTATTGGTCATAAT